>NZ_JACCSO010000746.1 GCF_013812955.1 Nannocystis sp.
GCGACAACCTGCTGTGTCCGTGGCACGGGCTCGAGCTCGGCGACGGCAAGCACGGGCGCTGGGCGCCGCTGAACGCCCACGACGACGGCGTGCTGGTGTGGGTGCAGCTGGCGGCGGAGGACGGCCCGACGCCGCTGCCGATCCTGGCGCCGCGGCCGGCCCAGGCGCTGTCCGGGGTGATCCGGATGGAGGCGAACTGCGAGCCTGCCGACATCCTCGCCAATCGCCTCGACCCCTGGCACGGCGCGCATTACCACCCGCACTCGTTCGCCCGCCTCAAGGTGCTCGAGGAGCGGGAGGAGCTGCTGCGCGTGCGCGTCGCGTACCGGGTGTTCGGGCCGCTGGCGGTCGAGGTCGACGCGACCTTCCACTGCCCCGACCCGCGCACGATCGTGATGACGATCGTCGACGGCGAGGGCACGGGCTCGGTGGTCGAGACCCACGCGACGCCGATCGGCCCGGGCCGTACCGCGGTGATCGAGGCGACGTTGGCGACCTCGAGCCGCGCCGGCTTCGGCCACGCGCTGAAGCTGGCCCGCTGGCTGCGTCCGGCGATCAACGCCCGCGCCGCCCGGCTGTGGGTCGAGGACATCGCCTACGCGGAGCGCCGTTACCAGCTGCGCGCCCACTCGCCCGTCCGCCTGCGCACGATCCAGGGCGGCGCCGAATAGGCGGGCCGCGAATGAGCGTGGCGGGGCGTGGTGGCGGGGCGTGGTGGCGGGGCGTGGTGGTGAGGCGTGGTGGTGAGGCGTGGTGGCGGGTCATCGCGCCGCGCCTTGACAGTTCGCGCGGACTCCGATAATCGACATCTCTATCCTGAAATAGGGGTGATTTGGATGCAGATGGTCAATCGATGCCTGATGGTCGCCGGATTTTGTGCGCTGATCGGCTGCGGCGAGGACTCCAGCACCTCGTCGGCGTCCAGCACGGGCGGTAGCTCGACGACCGGTAGCGCGACGACCGGGACCGGCACGACCGGCACGACCGGCACGACCGGCACGCCCCCGACGACGAGCGGAAGTGAGACGACGGTCAGCCCCACCGAGGGCGGCGAGAGCGAGGGTCAGACGACCTCGCCGACGACCGCGCCGACGAGCGGGTCCGACACCGGCACGAGCGACCCGGGCAGCGAGAGCAGCGTCGGCTCGCTCAGCGGGCCCGGCCCGTCCTGCGGCGACGGGGAGCTCGAGGTCGGGGTCGAGGCTTGCGACGGCGCCGACCTGGGCGGCGAGACCTGCGTGGGGCTCGGCTTCGACGGCGGCGAGCTCGGATGTCTGGACTGCATGCACGACACCGCGGCCTGCACGGCCTGCGGCGACGGCACGGTCGATCCCGGCGAGGGCTGCGACGACGGCAACGAGGTGGCGGGCGACGGCTGCGACGCGGCCTGCCAGGTCGAGGTGGCTTGCGACCCCGACGGGGCGTGGAAGGTCGAGGGCGCCGCGATCGCGTACACCTGCTGCGTCGGGCTCGTGAACCTCAACATCAACAACTTCCTGTTCACGAGCGACGGGGCGTCGATCTCCTCCTCGCCCTCGAACCCGATCGTGCTGGCCGGCGCCGCCACGACCTGCCCCGTCGGCAAATTCACCAATCAGGGCCTGCTCCCGGGCGGCTGCAGCGAGACCTACAAGCTGACGGGTGACTTCGTCGACGCCAACACGTGGAAGGGCACCTATACGCTCGACTTCGAGGGCGAGCAGTGCTCCTGCTTCAACGGCATGTTCGGCGCGCCCTGCATCGACCAGGCGTTTCCGGTCACGGCCAAGCGCTAGCATCGGTGCGTGCATTCGTCGGCGTCCGGCCGGTCTGGCCCTATCCTGGCCAGATCCTGGCCAGACTGAGGTCGACGCCGGGCTGTCGCTCTCGAGTGCGGCTTGAACGAGCTCGTGCGTGACGCGCGTTGCATGGTGATCGCGTCGTCCGGGCGCGGATGACGAGCAGAGTAGGGCCACGTCCCTGATCGTGACACCGCGCTCGCAGGCAGGGCGACCCACATCGTGGCCCTCGTGTGGGTTGAGTCGATGTCGACGCCGCGAGATGTAGGGACATCCACGCGCTCCGCCGAGGTGTTCCCCAGGTCGTGTTCGCGTAGATCCACGTATTTTGGCGAAAATCAGCGTTCTGGTTTGACTTTGAAAACGAAAATCAATATTGGTTGCCTGGAGGACTGGATGCACACGACGAACAGGCAGGCTGTGGTGCTGGGCGGGGTCAGCGAGACGCTGATGATCCCGCTGTGGTGTCGGGCGATCGAGACGGAGCGGCGGCGAGGGATCCTGAGCGATCCAAAGGCACGAGAGATCGTGGCGCGGCTCGACTACGACTTCGAGCGACGGTTCGCGGCGCACCGTGATCTGGCGTTTCGTGCGTGCCTGCGGACCGTGATGATCGATCGCTGGGCGCAAGAGTTCCTGCGCATGCACCCCGGTGGCACCGTGGTCGAGATCGGCACCGGGCTCAATACACGATTCGAGCGGATCGACAACGGGACGCTGCGCTGGTTCGATGTCGACCTGGCGGACTCGATGGCGCTGCGCCGGCGCTTCTTCGCCGACACGCCGCGGCGGACGATGATCGAGGGGGCCTTCGGCGAGTCCGAGTGGCTGGCGCGCCTGGCCTCGGCGCGCGGTGGGCCGTACCTGTTCATCGCCGAGGCGGTGCTGGTCTACCTGTCGGAGGCGACGGTGCGCCGTGGGCTCGATGCGATCGCCACGGCGTTCCCAGGCAGCCTGTTCGTGTTCGATACGGTGACGCGCGCGGCGATCGCCTCGCAGCAGCGGCCGATGATGAACACCTACGCCGCGCCCTTCGTGTGGGGCATCGACGACGTGGCCACGATCGAGGCCTGGGGCGCGCACCGCCGGCTCGATTCGACGACGATGTTCGACCTGCCGGCCGAGCTGCGCCGTCGCGTGCCGCTCAAGCATCAGCTGGCGCTGCCGTACCTGCGTCTGCGCCGACCCGAGCTGCTGCGCTCGCACGCGCTGCACCGCTTCGAGCTGCGGACCGCCGACGATGCCGCCTGATACGCGCGCGGGTCTGCCGCGGGCCACAACCCTCTCGAGAATTTCCGCGGCCGCGATGCGACCGCATGACCTGCGCGTGAGACGAAGCACCCTTTATGCACACACAATCCTTGCGATCCACTTCGGGCCTGCGCGGCCCGTTGTTCTCCCTCCTCATTCTTTCGTGCGCGGCGGCGTGCGGCGATTCGAAGTCCACCAGCGGTGACGCGGGCGGCGAGTCGAGCGGGACGACGGCGGCTGCCGCGACCACGACCACGAATGAACCCACGACGGCGGCCGCGACCACCACGACGAGTGAGGCGACGACCACGACGGCGGAGAGCAGCACGGGGCTAGCGACCGGGAGCGAGACCGGCGACCCGGCCGGTGCGCAGTGCCAGGCCGAGCTGCAGGACTGCCCGGACGATTTTAAATGCGTGCTTCGCCGCGGCGAGGTCGACTGGGAGTTCGTGTGCTTGCCGGTGCAAGGCGAGCACGAGGCGGGCGACGCGTGTCACCACGACGGGGTGATCGCGGGCACGGACGACTGCGACCAGAGCTCGTGGTGCATCGGCGCCTTCGACACGACCGGCAACCCGTGGGACGGCCTGTGTTATCCGCTGTGCGTCGGCATGAGCTGCGCGCTCGAACAGCGCTGCGTCGGCATCGGCAAGCTGCCGGTGTGCGCGCCGATCTGCGATGCGCTGAGTGGGAGCGGCTGCGGCAGCGACGAGGCCTGCATCTACCGGCCGCCGGAGGGCTTCGTGTGCTTCCCGCAGGGTAGCGAAGGCAAGAAGCTCGGTGAAGTGTGCGAGACGGCGATCAGCTGCGAGGCGGGCCTGCACTGCTCGCAGAAGGTCGCGGGCTGCGGTCCGGATGAATACTGCTGCACCGACTATTGTGACATCGGCGCCGACCTGAACACCTGCGCGCAGCAGGCCGAGGGTGCGACCTGCGTGGTGATCGGCGCGACCGATCCTTCGCAATCGCACGTCGGCGGCTGCGTGGTCGAGGGCTGAAAGGGAGAGACGATGCTGGGTGAACCTGAGTCGTTCGAGGCCGATCCACACAGTCGGGCGCTGATCAGCGCGCTGCTGCGTGAGGCCCTGGGGTGGGTGGAGGTCGAGGCCGCGGGTCGGCGTCGCATCGAGCTCAGGCTGCCGCAGCAGGCGGTGACGCTCGAGGTGCCGCTGCAGCGCGCTGCAGGGGTCGGCCGGCTGGCGAGCGGTCGACCGCGTCTGCGCGACAGCGCGGGGGTGGTGCGGCCGCTGGACACGCCGGCGCTGATCGCCAGGCTGGTCGCGGAGCCCGGGCTGGCGCGAGTGCTCGGGATCGAGGATCCACGGGCAGCGGAGCGGCTGGTCGCGCGCGTGCGTGCCAGCGCGGCCAACCTGGATGCGACCTTGTCTGCACGCGAGGCCGACATCGCGGCGCTGTTCACGAAACCACTGGGCTTCATCGCCGCCGAGCAAGGGCTCCTGCTCGGGCACTCCGTGCACCCGGCGCCGCGCCTGCGCGAGGGCCTCGCCGCCGGCGACGAGGCGCTGGTCCCCGAGCTCGGCGGGCGGGTGACGCTGCAGCTGTGGGCGGTCGCCCGCGAGCGATTGCTGCAGGGTGGTGGACCATCCGCGGCCGCGCGACTGGGTGCCCTGATCGCCAGCGATCCGGCATGGCACGAGCAGCATGCGGCGCTCGGCGGCGATCTCGTGGCGCTGCCGCTGCACCCGCTGCAGCAC
>NZ_JACCSO010000753.1 GCF_013812955.1 Nannocystis sp.
TCGTAGCGCAGCACCGCGATGCCGGCCATGGCGAGGGCATCGGTGATCTCGTGGCTGCCGAGGTCGACGGGGGGCGGACCGGCGAAGCCGTGGCGGTCCTGCTGGCCGGTGCTCGAGAGGAACAAAACGGCGGGGAAGGGGCCCTTGCCGGCGGGGATCACGAGCTCGCCGACGAGCTTGGGCTCGCCGGGTTTGCCGGGCAGCTCGAGCTCGCGGCGGGTGAAGGTCGCGGCGGGCGGCGGGGCGTAGGTGAGGGTCGGCGGGGCCTCGATGGTCCAGGTCGGCCAGGCGGCGGGCTTGGCGGGGACGACGACCTCGAGGTCGTCGGCGCTGACCTCGACGCGCTCGATGCGACCGTCGCGAAGATGGATGACCTCGCCGAGGCTGGTACTGAGGACGGCGATCGCCGGCGTCGAGGGGTCGGGGATCGTGAGCGTCGCGCTCCAGTCGCTGGGCAGCGAGCCCGAGAGGCTGATCAGGCGCCAGGCCAGCGGGCCCTCTCTCAGCTCGCGCAGGCCGAACATCAGCTCCTCGTGGAACATGGTGGCGAAGGCCATGAAGGCGGTGCCGGGGCGAAAGCCGAGCTCCTCGCGCTCGCGGCCGGAGGTGAAGACGAGGGTCTCGCCGCTGCGCTCGAAGCGGAGCTCGACGGCGCGGCTGCGTTCGAAGCCGCGGACCAGCTCGCCGCGGTCGTCGAGCACGATCTCGCCGATGCTGCGCAGGGGCTCGGCGGGCGGCGCGTTCGGGTCGGGGGTGTTGGCGGCGGGCGGGCGCAGCTCGACCCGGGTGGTGAAGCGGTGGAGGTCGCCGTCCAGCAGGCCCTCGTAGCGGCCCCAGGAGGTGCCGATCTTCTTGCCGCCCTGGATGAGGTCGAACACACGGACCTCGCCGGGGGTGTAGAGCGCGGCGGGCGGCTTGCCGGGCCAGGCGACCAGGTCGGAGGAGCGGGCGCCGGCGGGGTCCGGGGTCTGGACCTGGGTCTCACCGACGGGGATCTTCAGGCAGCCGGCGAGCGCCGGGGCGGCGAGAACGAGCAAGACGGCGCGGGCGGCGGCAAATTGGGCGAGGCGCGGGGACACGCGGCGAACTATAACCCTCGCCATGGCGTGGAGCCGCGAAGACATGGCCGCCCGGGCGGCGCGCGAGCTGCCGCCCGGCAGCGTGGTCAACCTGGGGATCGGGATCCCGACTTTGATCAGCAACTACCTCGAGCCGCGGCACGGGATCTTGCTGCACTCGGAGAACGGCCTGCTGGGCATGGGGCCGTTCCCTTACGAGGATGAGGTCGACGCGCGGGTGATCAACGCGGGCAAGCAGACGGTCACGGTGGTGGCCGGCGGTTCGACCTTCGACTCGGCGCTCAGCTTCGCGATGATCCGCGGCGGCCACGTCGATGTCGCGGTGCTCGGCGCGATGCAGGTGTCCGCGACCGGTGACCTCGCGAACTGGATGGTCCCCGGCCAAAAGGTCGCGGGCATCGGCGGGGCGATGGACCTCGCCACCGGGGCCCGCAAGGTGATCGCGCTGATGACCCACGTCGACAAGGACGGGCGCAGCAAGATCGTGCCGGTCTGCGATCTGCCGCTGACGGCCCTGCGCTGCGTCGATGTCATCATCACGGACCTGGCGGTGATCGCCGTCGAGGCCGAGGGGCTGCGGCTGATCGAGTGTGCGCCGGGGGTCTCCATCGAGGCTGTGATCGCCGCGACCGCGGCGCCGCTGCGGGTGTGAAGTCGGGGTCGCGGCCACCCGGCTGCGACTTTGCTTGACGCGCGCTTTGCTGCGGGGGCACGCTCGGTGCGCATGGTGGCTCGATTCCGACCGGATCCGACTTTTTACCCCTCGCCGACGATGGCGATGCAGGCGCCGGTGGAGCAGCTTGCCTACGTGGTGCTGCTCGACCCGACCGGCACGACCCGGCCGGACGCGATGGCGGTGGTCGATCTGGACCCGGCGTCGACGACCTTCGCGCAGGTGGTCGGTCAGACCGACATGCCGAACATCGGCGATGAGCTGCACCACTTCGGCTGGAACGCGTGCAGCGCGTGCCTGTGCCCGTACGCGCCGCATCCACACGTCGAGCGCCGCTATCTGGTGGTCCCGGGGATCAACTCCTCGAGGATCTACATCATGGACACCAAGCCGGATCCGAAGAAGCCGCAGATCATCCGCACGATCGAGCCCGAGGAGATCTTCAAGCGCACCGGCTACGCGAGCCCACACACCACCCACTGCGGTCCCGAGGGCATCTACGTCAGCGCGCTCGGAGACCCGGACGGCGGCGGTCCGGGCGGCATCTTCATGCTCGACCACGAGAGCTTCGATGTGCTCGGCCGCTGGGAGATCGACCGCGGTCCGCAGCACCTGCACTACGACTTCTGGTGGCACCTCGGCTTCGACACGATGATCACCAGCGAGTGGGGCACGCCGAACATGGTCCGCCGCGGCCTCGACCCGGAGGCGCTGCTCGCCGGCAAGTACGGCAACTCGATGCACATCTGGGACCTGCGCCGCCGCAAGCACCTCAAGAAGCTCGAGCTCGGACCGGAGCAGCAGATGGTGCTCGAGCTGCGCCCGGCCCATAATCCGACCCGGCCCTGGGGCTTCGTCGGGGTGGTGGTCTCGCTCAAGGACCTCTCGGCCTCGGTCTGGATGTGGTTCCTGGAGAAGGGCGAGTGGCAGATCAAGAAGGTGATCGAGATCCCGGCCGAGCCCGCGGATCCGGCCCTGCTGCCGCCGCTGCTCAAGGGCTTCGGCGCGGTCCCGCCGCTGATCACGGACATCAACCTCTCGCTCGACGACAAAACGCTGTACGTGTCGTGTTGGGGCACCGGAGAGTTCCTGCAATACGATGTCAGCGACCCGCACAACCCGCGCAAGACCGGCAGCGTGCATTTGGGCGGCATCGTGCGCAAGGCCGCGCATCCGGCCCAGCAAGACCGCCCGCTCGGCGGCGGCCCGCAGATGGTCGAGATCAGCCGCGACGGACGGCGGGTGTACTTCACCAACTCGTTGTATGCGCCGTGGGACGAGCAGTTCTATCCCGAGGGCTTCGACGGCTGGATGGTCAAGCTCGACGTGCCGGCGGACGGGCAGGGCATGAGCCTCGATCCGCGCTTCCTGCTCGACTTCGAGAAGGGCCTGCGCGGGCATCAGATCCGGCTTCAGGGTGGGGACAGCTCCTCGGACTCGTACTGCTACCCATGAGCGACCTTCAAGCCTGGCTGGCCCTGCTGGGCCTCGGTGCCTTCCACGGGATCAACCCCGGGATGGGCTGGTTGTTCGCGGTGGCCCTGGGTCTGCAGGAACAACGTAGAAGCGCCGTTCTACGAGCATTGCTGCCGATCGCGCTCGGGCACGCGCTGTCGATCGGGGCGGTGGTGCTGATCCTCAGCCTGTTGCAGGACCAGCTGCCTGACGCGTGGCTGCGCTGGCCGGTCGGTGTCGGGCTGGCGCTGTTCGGCCTCTACAAGTTGTTTCGCTCGCGCCACCCGCGGTGGGTCGGCATGCGCGTCAACTTCTTCGACCTGACGGCGTGGAGCTTCCTGATGGCGACCGCACACGGGGCCGGGCTGATGCTGGCGCCGGTGCTGCTCGGCTGGGGTCGTGGCATGGACCACGCGAGCCACGCCGCGGGTCAGGCTGCGGGGGGCCACGACCATGCGGCGATGCTGCGCGCGGCGGGGGAGCACGCGGAGCACACGACGGCCCTCGCGGCGGCGGCGACGACCCCGCTGCTGGGCCTGGCCGCGACGGCGATCCACACGCTGGGGTATCTGCTGGTGATGGGGCTGATCGCGGTGATCGTGTACGAGAAGGTCGGCTTGGCGATCCTGCGCCGGGCATGGTTCAATCTCGATGTGGTGTGGGCGGTGGCGCTGGTGATCACCGGCGTCGTCACGCTGTTGCTGTGATCGCGCGTTCCCGCGACACCGCCGATCAATCCACCCACGCCGGCCTCCCCAGTTGGGGATGCGGCGGGGCGTGCTCGCAGCGAGTATCGTGCCGGATGTCGCATAGCGACGCTGGGAGCAGGGCCATGGCGACAGGCGACGATCTCGAGGGCAGGCTGGCGATGCAGTACGAGCCGGCGACGTACCGGCGGCGCATCGCGGGTCACGACGTCATCATCCACTGCCATCACTACAACGCGCGGCTGCAGCGGACCCTCGAGGGCGCGCGCGGCATCGACGGCAAGGGCCTGATCGCCAGCACGGCGGAGTCGGTGTTCGCCGATCACCTGGCGCGCGCGGGCCGGCCAGAGGACGACGAGGCGACCCGCCTCGCGCTCGCCGAGCTGCTCTACGCGCGCCTCGGCTTCGGACGCATCGACCTCGGCCGGCTCGCGGAGGGGGTGGTGACGGCCAGCTCGTCGCACTTCGTCGAGGGCTGGCTGGCCGGGCTCGGTCAGTCGGAGCGCAACGTCTGTACCTTCACGGAGGGCTACCTGCAGGCGGCCGTGTTCGCGGTGCTGGGCGCGGCGGTGACGGTGCGTGAGACCGAGTGCATGGCCCGCGGCGCGGCGTGCTGCAGCTTCGTGGTCGAACGCGGCGAGCGCGGGTCCAGCCCCCGAATCGCGCCGGCGCCGAACCGCAAGCAGGCGGGGGTGCCGGTGCCGGCGGAGCGCGGCGGACCCTTCGTGCGCTCGGCCAACGTCGACGAGCAGGCGATCATCGACGCGGTGGTCGGCATCCCGATGGTCGGCGACGCGGCGGGCCTGATCCCGGCGTTCAGCGTGTACCTCGCGAACATGCCCGCGGACTTCTATAATCAGGTGTGCATCGGCTTCGTCGAGGCGATGCGGGGCCTCGGCCGCGAGAAGGCGGCGATGCGCCTGCTGGTCTCCGACGCCGAACACTGCGGCATGAACACCTTCCGCGGGATCATGCACTCGCCCGAGTGGGACGGCCTGATCGCGCCGATGGTCCGCGACCGCGCCGACGCGCTGATCGCCATCATCGCCATCAGCAACGCGCTCGGCTGGGGTGACTGGCACATCACCGCCCACACGCCCACGAGCCTCGCGCTCGAGTCGCGCTACGGCTACGAGGCGGTGGGCTTTCGCGAGTACCGCGGCGAGGCCAGCACGCCGCAGTGCGCCATGCTCACCGGGGTCGCGGCGGGCGTCATGGAGCTGGTCTACGGCGAGGGCACGGTCGAGGACCGCTACGGCACCTTCGCCTCCCACGAGGAGAGCTGCGTCTCCTGCGGCGCGCCAGCCTGTATCTTCACCGTCGAGCGGGTGGAGTAGGTCGCGGATGCATCGCGAGAGGGTCCCCGCCTGCGTGCACCCGGAGACCTACAAATATTTCCTCGAGCGGGACGCGGTGCTGGCGACCTGGGAGCGCCTGGCGGCCCGCTACGGCGCGCCGCGGCGTGACCCGTCGTTTCGGACGATGGAGGTGGTGGCGCCGCGCTTTCGCGTGCGGGCGACGCTGCTGGGCAACCCGGTGACGGTGCTGCGCCAGCGGGCGTGCACGCCGGCGGACATCGAGGAGCTGCACGCATTGTTGGGGTACCGCGAGTGACGATGGTCGAATCACCCTGGGCCGGCCGGCTCGAGCTCGACGCGGAGCTCGAGATCGTGCGCGTCGACGATGCGCTGTGCGCCCGCATCGGCTGCGAGCAGGGCGCGCTGCTCGGGCAGCGCCTGGACGACCTGTTCTCCCGGCGAGACCGCAAGGCGCAGCGGCAATTCTACGAGGCGCTGAGCCTGGCCGAGGAGGCGGGCCTCGATCAGCTGATCACGCTGCAGATCGGCGGCAAGGAGCTGCTGACGCGCCTGCAGATGGCGCCCAGCGGGCCGGGGTGGATCGCGCAGATCGAGCCGCTGCTCGGCGAAGGCAACCTGATCTACCAGCTCTACTCGTCGCAGGAGCGGTGGTCGAGCATCGTCAAGCGCTCGGCGGAGGGCGTGGTGATCCTCGACCTCGAGGGCAAGATCGTCGAGTCGAACGCGAGCTTCTTCGAGCTGATGCAGTTTCGATCGGCGCACGGGGTGATGCTCAGCGAAGAGGCGCTGCGAGGCCGCGCGCTGCGACCGCTGCTGGACGCGCAGCGCTCGGGCCTCGCACCGCTGGCCGCACACCTCGGCGGGCCGACGGCGGAGCGCGAACGCTTCACCGCGGCCCTGGCCTGGGGCGACCGCTGGCTCGATGTGACGGCGACGCCGCTGCACCTGCCGGTGCGCGGCTGCGTCGGCGTGTGGGTCGGGATCCACGACGTCACCCAGCGCCGCCAGGCGGAGATCCTGCTGCGCCAGAAGGAGGCGGCGGAGGCCGCCAACGTCGCCAAGAGCCGCTTCCTCGCCAACATGAGCCACGAGCTGCGCACGCCGCTGAACGCGATCATCGGCTACAGCGAGATGCTGCTCGACGACGCGGAGGCGCGCGGCGAGAGCGAACAGGTCGACGACCTGCGCAAGATCGGGGTGTCTGGCGTGCACCTGCTCGAGCTGATCAACAGCATCCTCGACCTGACCAAGATCGAGGCCGGACGCATGGAGCTGTGGCCCGAACGCTTCAGCGCCCGCGCCCTGATCCAGAGCGTTGTCAGCACCCTGGAGACGCTGGCCGAGCGCCGCGGGGACCGGCTCGAGATCCGCATCCCGCGCGAGATCGGGTTCATGTACACCGATATGCTCAAGCTGCGGCAGGTGCTGTTCAACCTGATCGGCAACGCGATCAAGTTCACCGAGAACGGGCTGATCCGGGTCAGCGGCCGCCGCGAGACCGTCGAGGGCCGCGAGTGGATCGAGATCGGCGTCGCCGACAGCGGCATCGGCATCGACGCCGCCGCCCTGCCGCGCCTGTTCCAGGACTTCACGCAGGCGGACCCCTCGACGACCCGGCGGTATGGCGGCGCGGGCCTCGGCCTGTCGATCGCCCGCGAGTTCTCACGGCTGATGGGTGGTGAGGTCAGCGCGACGAGCGCGCCAGGCGAGGGCTCGGTGTTCACGGTCTGGCTGCCCGCCGAGCTCGACTTGAGCCAGCTCGCACGGCCCAGCGCGCCGGCGCCGGAGCTCGGCCCGGTGCTGGTCCTCGACGAGGACCCCGCGACCTGTGAACAGGTCCAGCGCGCCCTGCATGGCGATGGCATCGCCGTGATCAACTGCTCGCGCCCCACCCAGGGCGTCGCGCTGGTCCGCAGCCTGCGGCCCCAGGCGATCGTGCTGGGGGTCCAGGTCCGCGAGCTCGACGGCTGGTCGCTGCTGGCCCAGCTGCGCGGTGAGGTCGGCCTGCGCTCGATCCCCGTGATCGTCGCGTCGCTGCTCGACGAGCAGGGACGGGCGCTGGGCCTCGGCGCCTCGGCGTACCTGAGCAAGCCGCTCGACGCCCCGCAGCTGCGCGCCACGCTCGAGAACCTGCGCGCGACGCCGGCCGCACGGCCGTCATCAGGGGGCGCGGGTGAGCTATAAGTCGATGCATGATCACCGTCCATCACCTCAATAACTCCCGCTCGCAGCGGGTGCTGTGGCTGCTCGAGGAGCTGGGCGTGCCCTACGAGCTGCGCCGCTACCAGCGGGACCTGAAGACGATGCTGGCGCCGCCGGAGCTGCGCGCCGTGCATCCGCTCGGCAAGTCGCCGGTGATCACGGACGGCGAATTTACCGTCGCCGAGTCGGGGGCGATCCTCGAGTACCTGGTCGACACCTACGCGGGCGGCCGCCTGATCCCGCCACCGGGCACGCCCGAGCGGCTGCGGTACACCTACTGGCTGCACTACGCGGAGGGCTCGGCGATGCCGCCGCTGCTGCTCAAGCTGGTGTTCGGGCGCCTGCCGGGCTCGACCCCGGCGCTGCTGCGCCCGCTGGTGCGCATGATCGCGGGCAAGGTCCAGTCCGGTTACATCGACCCGCAGCTGCGCCAGCACGTCGACTACTGGGAGCGCACGCTCGGCGAGTCGGCATGGTTCGCGGGTGACACCTTCTCCGCCGCCGACGTGCAGATGAGCTTCCCGATCGAGGCCGCCAGCGCCCGCGTCGGCTTCGGTCCCGATCGGCCGCACCTGCGCGGCTTCCTCGAGCGCATCCAGGGTCGAGCGGCCTACCAGCGGGCCATCGAGCGCGGCGGGCCCTACACCGTGGCCGATCCTTCCCGCTGACTCCGGCACGGGCGGCGTGACCCGCTCACTGGCGTCACCGGCGTCGCGCCCCGGCCGCTTGTCGCTTCGTGGCGAGGGCCGGCGCCTGTCCCCGGGGGCAGGCGCCGTTCGGGCCACGATCGGCCGCAAACGCGGTTTGCGGGTCCGCGCGGGCGTGCCACACTCGCCGGGTGTCCCTGGTGATCCTGCTCATCGGCATCGGCTCCGCCCTGGCGACGCTCAACGCGTTCCTGCCGGTCCGCACCCGCTGGCTGGCCATCCTCGGGTTCTTCGCGGGCTGGCTGACGATCGAGCTGGCGCTGCACATCCTGGTGTTCAACGCGACGCTGATCGGCGCGCTGGCGGCCTATGGCGGGCTGGAGCGGCCGGTCGGGCAATTCGGCCTCGGCCTGGCGCTGGCCTCGTCGGTCGGCCTGGCGCTGCTGCACCTGCGCTCGCGGCGAGCCGCGGTGACCCTGCAAGCGTTCTACGCCGCGGCCGCGCTCAAGGTCGGCCCGGAGGCGCCGCGCTACCCGCGGCTGCACGTGCTGTTCCCGTTCCTGGCGTGGCTGCGGCGCGACATCGAGGTGCTACGCGGGCTGGAGTTCGCCGAGCACGGCGGCCACCGGCTGCGCCTCGACATCTTTCGCCCGCGCGAGGCCGGCACGCTGCGGCCGGCGCTGCTGCAGGTCCATGGCGGGGCCTGGGTGCTCGGCTTCAAGGAGTATCAGGGGATCCCACTGCTGACCCACATGGCGAGCACCGGCTGGGTCGGCTTCAACGTCGATTACCGCCTGAGCCCCAAGGCGACCTTCCCGGAGCACCTGATCGACGTCAAGCGCGCGCTGGCGTGGATCCGCGAGCACGCGGTCGAGTACGGGGTCGACCCCGACTTCATCGTCGTCACCGGCGGCTCGGCGGGCGCCCACCTGGCAGCGCTCGTCGGCCTCACCGCGAATGACCCCGAGTACCAGCCCGGCTTCGAATCCTTCGACACCCGGGTGCAAGCAGTGGTCACCTTCTACGGCGTCTACGATCTGACCAATCGCCTCGGCACCCGCGCCACCAACTACCGCTCGATGCTCGAGCGCCTGGTGATGAAGCGCGAGTTCGCAATCGAACCGGAGGTGTTCGCCCGCGCCTCGCCCATCGACCGCGTGCACGTCGATGCGCCGCCGTTCCTGGTGGTGCACGGGTCGCGCGACACGCTGACGCCGGTCGAGGACGCGCGGCACTTCATCGAGAAGCTGCGCCATGTGTCGAAGAAGCCGGCGCTCTACATCGAGATGCAAGGAGCGGAGCACGCCTTCGACACGTTCCCGTCGGTGCGCACGGTCCAGGTGATCGAGGCGACCGAGCGCTTCCTCCACGGGATGTTCCACGCCCACGTCTCGGGCCGGCGTGAGACCGTCGAGGCCGACGAGGCGATGCACGAGATCACGGACACGCCGCCCTCGAATCTGGCCGGAGCGACAGGCTCATGATGCGCCGCATGACCGGCATCGACGCGAGCTTCCTGTACATGGAAGCGCCAAACTTGCCGATGCACACGCTCAAGCTCGGCATCCTCGACCTCGCCGGCGCGCACGGACCGTTTCGCTTCGAGCGCGTGATCGAGACCCTGCGCGCCCACATGCACCTGCTGCCGCGCCTGCGCTGGCGCGCCGTGCCGGTGCCGCTCGGCATCCACCATCCGGTGTGGGTCGAGGACCCGAACTTCGAGGTCGCGGCGCACGTGCGACGCGTGACCCTGCCGCCGCCCGGCGGACCGATGGAGTTCGACGCGCTGATCGCCCGCATCGCCGAGGACCTGCTCGATCGCAGCCGGCCGCTGTGGGAGCTGTGGATGGTCGAGGGCGTGCATGTGCCGGGCCACGGCGGACCGCTCATCGGCTTCGTCACCAAGGTCCATCACGCAGTGGCGGACGGCGTGGCCGCGATGGAGATGCTGCGCCGGGCGATGGTCGCGCTGCCGGTCGACGGGGTCGACCGCATCGCGCCCGGACCACTGCCGGGCCGGGCCCAGCTGCTGCGCACCGCGCTCGCGGATCACCTGCGCCAGCTCACCGGGCTGCCCGCGCTGCTCGGCCACACGGCGCGCGCGCTGATGCGGGTGCGAAGCCAGCGGCGCAGCGCCGAGGTGCGGGCGCCGTTTCTGTTCACCGGGCCACGCACTGGGTTCAACCAGCCGCTGTCCCGGCACCGCCGCTTCGCGCGGGTCGAGCTGTCCCTGAAGACGTTCCGCGAGATCAAGACGCAGCTCGGCTGCACCATCAACGACGTGGTGCTGGCGGTGGTCGCCGGAGCGCTGCGCAGTTACCTGCTCGGCCGCGGCGAGAGCGTCGACGAGCGACTGGTGGCCGCGGTGCCCGCGACGACGCTGCCGCCCGGGCGAGCCGGCGGCAACCACGTGACGAGCATGTACACGTCGCTGTGCATCGACATCGCCGACCCGCTCGCACGGCTGCGGGCGATCCAGCGGATCACCGACAACGCCAAGCAGCGGCACGAGGCGCTCGGCGGCGACCTGCTCGAGCGCTGGCTCGAATTCACGCGCCTCGCTCCCCACCGCCTGCTGTGGCATCACATCGTGCCGCGCCTGCGCCACCCCCCCATCCACGCGGTGGTCTCGAACGTGCCCGGACCGCGCGAGCCGCTGACCATCGAGGGCGCGCGCCTGGTCCACCTCGCCTCCATAGGACCCCTGATCGAGGGCGCCGGCATCAACTTCACAGCCTGGTGCTATGTGGATGTGCTGTGCGTATCGGTGCTCACTTGCGCGGATGCGGTGCCGGATCTGCACGTGTTGACGGACGCGCTGCGTATGGCCCTCGGGGAGCTCCAGGCGGTCTCGCTGAGGCTCGAGGAGGGGCTGAGCTCAGGATCGTTGGATTCGTTTTGAGCGCGTCGGATGACGGCCTGTGAACGGGACGATCGCTGTATGCGGTGATACGACGGTTTGACGGTCACCGGCGACCCCGACCACTCGTGGCGCCCGGTCGCAAGATCTGGAATCAGCACTCACACCACATCACCAACGACTCGGCTATCCGAGTGCCGGAACGCCGTTTATTGGCGGCTGGCAAACAAGCACATGCACAGCGAGTGGAACGGTTCCAGTTCTCCACGGGCTTGATCAGTGATCAGCCGGTCACCAGAAGGGGCGCGGGCGGTGCCGGGCATTGTCGGTGGGTATCCGTCCGACGTATCGCTTCGTTACCTCGTCGGCGGAGTGTCTTCGCCGAGCGTGACGCCCCGGAAGACGTTGGTCAACGACGGCATGCGAGGCCAACTGGTCGACGGCGAGTCGACGGTGGCGAGCTCGACGGCGAGGCGACCCCGGCGCCGTCCATGATGTCGCAGGCGGGCGGAACGTAGTCGGACGGGTAGTCGTCTTGCACACACCTGATCGAGCTGGTTGCGTAAGCGGAGGCCGCAAGGTACAAAGGATTCCATCACGTTACGAGCTCCGCACTGCGTCGAGCGAAGGTAATACTTCTCATGGTCTCCAGGAAAAAACGTCATTTCGTGCGTCAAGCGCTCTTCGCACTGTGTTTCACTCTTATTGCGGTTTCTTGTCCGAAAAAATCCGCTCTTTCCACGCAGCAGCCGATCCAGGGTTTTACGTTCCTGCGAACGCCGACCAGCGAGCTTCGCGTTGGCGCCGAGCATGTCGCCGGGGAAATTGTCGGCGACGGGGCAGACGAATCGGATCTCATCGTAGCGAAGTCGTTCAGCAAGTCGGAAATCTCCGATGACTCTAGTGCTGGCGGAGCGGTACGCGCATCACTCCTTAATTTCCTTGGAATCTCCGCCGAGGTTGCAAGGTCACATGCAATGCGAATCGAACTCGAAGGGCTGGAAACTGTGAGTCTAAAAAGCCCGCTGGCGACACGACCGCGAGCACAAACAGACGTCGTATACGCCGGCCTCCGCGCGACAGGCATTATCATCACCGCGGACACCAGTTTCATCAGCAAACTGGCAGTACAAAGCGAAGTCCGCTCGGCCTTCGCGGTCGACCTAAACCCGTCATCGTCGCGTTCAACGCTCCGACAAACGGGGGAAGGGTTGTACATCGGCTACAAGCTTCTTAGGTTCGGTGAGGTGCGAGCCAACACGGTTGAGGCAGAAATAGCACGCCTGAGCATCAACGGCCGCGAGTACCATGCAGCGGCCAGTGCACGGGGAAGGTCATTGAATCTGATTATTGAGTTTAAGACTGCCGGTGTGAGTTCCTGCCTTACCACGATGTTTCGGGACGGTATCGAAGGTGCTTGCAGAGAATCGCTGGAAAAGTTGTTCCCGGGACTTACGATCCATCACGGCACTGATCCCAGTAGTGAGTACTTTGCTGCAAATCAGCACATGCGATCGGTGCGACTTTATGACAAGAGCTGTGAGCAAGCATACGCGGTCAAGTTCTACGACTTCGCGGACGACGCATTTCTCGGAGAGCTCTCATCGGTCTATGGAGTGGATCGCGAGTGGGAGTATAGTCTCCCACTCCGACTTGAGCGTGAGCCTACGACGGTGGTCGCCGCATCGGTGTGGTCTCCCGGGATTTACTATAGGGTGTGGCAGGAGCCACTCTCCCACTCCGGGTTCCTTTGCGGAGGCGGCCCAGTGGCCTCCGGAACCATTGTTGTGAGCGAGCGCATTTATCCCTTCGCCTTCTCACCCGGCGGCTCGCTATGATGTCGTTCAAGCGGCTTGTGGTCGCTACCGGGTAGTCAACGTCCGCGCGTGCCGACGAGCGACTGCGTCGTCGCGCGAGGTGTCGTCGCTCGTCGCGCGCGGTCATTCCCCGCGGGGGCAGTCCGAATCGTCGGTGCCCGGGGAGCAGATCTCGTCCTCGTCACACTGGCCGTCGCCCTCCCACGGGCACGGGTCGGCGGGCGTGTCCAGGTCGCCCTTGTTGCCGGCGATCTTGCGGTCGACGCCGACCTCGATCGTCGCGCCCCAGGCGACGGCCTCGGTCTGCAACAGCGACTGATTGGTGACGACCACGAGGCGGCCGCCGACGCCGGTCACCGCCGCGAGGTCGGCGACGGAGGAGAGCGCGTCGTTGCTGCGGATCTCGAGGTTGCCCTCGACCTGCGTGAGGGCGGCGAGATCGGACAGATCGGTCAGCGCGGGGTTGTCCTCGAGCCACAGGCTGCCGACGCTCGACAGGCCAGCGAGCCCCGACAGCGCCGTCAGCTGCGCGTTGCCCAGCACCCACACTTCGCCGGCCTCCTGCAGGGCCGGCAGCGCGAGGTCGGTGACCACGGACTCTGCCAGCATCAGCAAGCCGACCGACTCGAGGTTGGCCAGCGCGCCGAGATCGACGAGGTTCGCGTTGCCGACGAGATCGAGGCTGCCGTGGACCTCCGCCAGCGCCTCGAGGCCAGCGAGGTCGACCAGCGCATGGTTTTCGCTCACCGACAGGCCGGCGAGCTCGGTGACCCCCGCGAGGGCGTCGAGGTCGGTGATGGCCGAGCCGTGAATGGAGAGCGCGTTGTCCCCGTGCCAGTCGACGGCGAGAGCATCCAGCGAGGCCAGCTGCGGCACGTAGAGCAAGGTGATCCTGGCTATCTCGCCGCCCGGTTCGCCGAGCTCGGTCAGGCCCTCGAGCCCATGCAGGTCGGTCAGCGAGAGCTGCTCGAGCACGACATACTCCTCGACGCGCTGCAGGCCGCGCAGGCCGTCGAAGTCTGCGAGCAGCGGGCAATCGTCGACCCTCAGGCTGCCGACATGCTCGAGGTTGTGGAGGCCCTCGAGCGACGGGAGCGCCGGAAGCTCGATGAGCTCGACACTGTCGAGGATCTCAGTCAGACCGGCGAGCGCCTGGAGGTCGGTGAGCTTGTCGACCTGGAGGATCGTCAGCGGGCCGCCGATGTGCTGGAGGTTGTGCAGACCCGCCAGAGACTCGATCTGCGTGAGTCGCTCAAGCTTGAGGCCGCCCGGGAGGTCGGTCAGGCCGGCGAGCGGGTCCAGGTTCGGGACGACGAGGTGCTTGAGCTCGACGCTGCGGACGGACTCCAGGGCCTCCAGACCTTGCAGCGAGGTCAACGTCGCGGGGGGGTCCCACGGGACGGCCGTGTCGTTGACGTAGAGCGAGCCGGTGATTCGACGCAGGCTGGCCAGAGGGGTCAGGTCGGTGACGCCGCTACCGATCCGCAGCGAGCCCGAGATGTCGGTGCATCCGGCGAGCACAGCGACGTCGTCCTGGCTGTCGAGCACGGTGTCGGGGAGGGCGTCTGCATCGATGTGGACGTCCTGCTCGACGAGCGGGCACGGGATCGACGGCCCGTCCGTGTCGGTCGCGCTGCCCGTGTCGCTGTCCGGATCGTCGCCGGTGGTCGGCGCGCCGGTGTCGGGGTCCGTGCCACCGTCGCTGGTCGGCAAGCCCGTGTCGGGGTCGGTCGCGTCGGCTTCGCCAGTCCCAGTGTCGGTCATGCCGTCCCGGGCTCGCCCCGGGGAACAGGCCAGCGAGAGTCCAGCGAGCAACGACAAGCCTCGAAGCGATCGACGACGCATGACGCGCAACGGTAGCGCAGCAATCGCGGAGCGTCGACTGAAACGAGATCCCGTAACAAACCACGCTCGGCAGCGCGCTACGCCGTCGTGGCTGGCCCTCGGCGGCGATGAAACCGTTGCCGGGCGAGGTGCGAGGAGTATGGGTAGGTAATCTGTAATGCGGGGGGCCGCGATACGTAAGTGCCAGGCGGGGGCCGGCCCCGGGAATGGGCCGCGTTTCCACTACGCGATGGCATTTTCAGGCGACTTCTCGCATCTTTTCATGATGAAGACTCGATGCTTGGGGATCTTCGGACTCGCGCTTGTCACGGCATGTGGTCCTGGACACCCGGCCGAGTCCAGGGGGACCACCTCCGGTTCCTCGGGTTCCGGCGGGCCCACCGTCGCCACCACGAACCACACGGTCACGGGCGGGATGAGCACGGCGAGCGGCCCGGCTACCACGCATCCCGGGGAGACCGGGGCCCCGACGACAGGAGCCACCGCCGTCGATCCGACCACGCCGTCCTCGGGCGCGAGTGCGACCTCCACCACGGAGGCCGACGTGACGGGCGCGACGGAGGCCGACGTTACGGGTACGACGGAGGCCGACGCGACCAGTACCTGGACCACGGGCGCCGTGCCGTGCGAGGACACGATGATGGGAGGACCGGTGGAGATCGAAGGGTACCCCGCGGACGTGCCAGATTGTGACGTTCCACAGGCCGAGTGGCACAAAGCTCATCCGGACTGCCGGGTCGACTGCTCGACGATGACGGACATCCACGGCGAGGGTCCTCTCGCGGGAATGCCGATCGTCACGCAGATCTCGTTCGGAGTCGCTTACTCGCCCTGTTGGAGCGGGCTGGGGCTCTACGTGATACGCCTCGGCAGCCTGGTGAAGCCGCAGCTCGATCTTTACCCGACCCTCGAGTGCGGGCTCGATCCGTGGCTCGGCGATCACCCCATCCAGGGGCAGCTGCCCAACGCTACGCCCTTCGAGGTGACCCTGACGATCGAGAGCTACGCCGGCGATTGGATGAGCGAGGATCCGATCGAGCCGCCACGGCTACTGGGCAGCTTCTCCGGTGACCTCGTCGGCACGTTCGAGGCCATTCACTGCGGCGGACTCGATTACACCACGAATTGCTAACAGACATCGTGCCCGAGGCCTTGGCCTCCTCCACAGCCGCTGTTTGGCCTTGACCTCCCTGGAACCGCACCGGGGCACCCGGGGCCCGGCACGATCCGCTCGGTGATCCGCGGTGAACGTCCGGGCACGCCAAGGCCTTCGCCTGGTTTGCGTCTGAGGTGAGTCGACCCGATGCGCAGCGACGCGCAACCTGGTCTGAAGGCCAGGTCCGACAGGCACCGAGACAGCGGTCAAAGTCGACCCGATTCGGCCTTCTGGCTGTCGACCTCGCCCCGCCTACCAGCCCTCGGAGGGGCACATGCGCGGCGGCGAGATCCCGGGGTCCTGGCCCGATCCTGTCCCGATTTTGTCGCGATCTTGGGCTGTCTCGAGACAACTCTCGGAATTCGGGCTCGCGGGGCTATCTACGCGACCACGCGCACCACATCACCAAGGATCTCGCGCACCACTGCGCTGCAACCCCGCTTAGAACGGCTTTGAGTGGGTCCTAAGTGGAACAGTTCCAGTCTCGACCATTACGTACCCGTACACCGTCAGCGACCGGCGCCGCAACCGGGGCCCCAAGGCCAGGTCTCCAGACACTAAGGCATCCGCACGATTACGAGCGACTTGCACGGCCCCCGAGGGCCTGCTCGAGCGCACGCTGCTGCATGAACACATGACTCGCACCGACGACCGCGAACACACGCTCGCCCGGCTTTAGCGCCGTACGCAGCAGTTCAACCATCCACTCGTCGCGCTGCTGCGAGAGCCGGCGCGCGAGCGTGTTGGTGTAGGCGCCAGTATCAAAGCGGGCCGGGTCGAGCCAGGCCGCGTCCGGTCGCAAGCAGTCTCCGGGTGGTGGCAGCAGGCGGGCACACGCCTCGGCAAGGGCGGCGAAGGTACGCGGCGAGTCCTCGAGCCCGGGCACCGCCGCGAGGCCCACGAGTGCACGCGCCACGTG
>NZ_JACCSO010000759.1 GCF_013812955.1 Nannocystis sp.
GCCACCGACCCCTCGGCTTGGGGTGAGCTCGACCGGCGGGCCGCGGGACTCGCGGGCTCGGGGCAGTGCGCGGCATGTCATCCGGCGCAGGTCGACAGCTGGCGCGCGAGCTATCACCGGACGATGACGCAGCCGGCCAGCGGCGCGGCCGTGCTCGCGCCCTTCGCGGGCGAGACGATCGACCACCTCGGCTTTCGCGCGACGATGACACGCGGGGTCGGTGGCGTGCCGCACCTGCGGGTCGAGCCGCTCGGCGAGCAGGGGGTCCCGACTGGCCCGGCGCTGCTCGACGTCGATGTCAGCCTGACGGTCGGCAGCCACCGCTATCAACAATACGTCGCCCGCATCGACCGCGGCGGCGGCCCGGGCGAGATGTGGCGCCTGCCGGTCGCCTGGCACCTCGGCGAGCGCCGCTGGATCCCGATGAACGCGGCGTTCCTCGAGCCCGAGGGCCAGCACGGCGCGGCCGACGATTATCTGCGGCACCTGAGCCGCTGGAACGACAACTGCATCCTGTGTCACAACACGCAGGCTGTGCCTGGCCGGATGGACAGGTCTGAAGGGACAGGACCGGAGGGACAGGCGGAGATGTCCCCGGGGACAGGCGCGCACTGGTTCGCCAGCAGGGTCGGGGAGCTCGGGATCGCCTGCGAGGCCTGTCACGGGCCGGCGGCCGCCCACATCGAGCGCCAGCAGAGCCCGGCGCGACGCCTGCTCGGCGGCGCGGGGGATCGGGCGATCGCCCACCCGGGTCGCCTCGGTCCGCGCGCGGAGAGCGATGTCTGCGGGCCCTGTCACGGCAACCGCATCGCCGCCGATGTCGCGGCGGTGCTGCGCGCGGGTGATAAATTTTTGCCCGGCACCGAGCTGGCGGCGCACTCGCGGCCGATCTTCGCCGACTCGGTGATCGCGGGCTCGGACGAGACGCCGTTCGCGCCGCGATTTTGGCCCGACGGCACGCCGCGGCTCAGCGCCTACGAGTATCAGGGGCTGCTGCAGTCGCCGTGTCACATCGAGGGCAAACCCGGCGGGCTCGGCTGCAACCATTGTCATGACATGCACGGCGAGCGCCCGAGCATGCAGGTGCGAGCCGGTCGGGACGGGGCCGCAGCCTGTCTCGGCTGTCACGCGCTGGAGCCGAGCCACGGCGGCCACGGTCCTGCCGTGGACTGTCAGGGCTGTCACATGCCGCGCATCACGTATGGTCTGCTCGAGGGCATGATCAGCCACCGGATCTCGAGCCCGGATCCGGCGGCCTGGATCGGACGCCATGATCAGCCCGACGCCTGCACGCAATGTCATGTCGATCGCTCGCGGGCCTGGGCGGCCGCGCAGCTGCCGGCGCTGGGTTTTTTAAAAGGAGTGGGTGGGCCTGCCCGGCCCGAGGCGCCGGAGGAGGCCTGGGGCTCGCGGGTGGTGCTCGACCTGTACGGCGGGGATCCGGTCCAGCGGGTGCTGGCGATCCACGCCTTGACGCGGCCGGTCGTGCCGGTGGCCTCGCAGATCCGGCGGGCCTGGCTGGTCGATGCGCTCGAGGACGAATACCCGGCGGTGCGCTGGTTCGCATGGCGGGCGCTGCGAAGCATCACTGTCGATGGGGACGAGGGGGCCGAGGACGCGGCAATTACGGCCGCTCTGGCGGCCTACGACCCACACGCGGAGGCGGCAGCGCGGCTGCCGGCGGTCGATGCCCTGCGCGCTCGCCTCGGCCCGGCGCCGCTGACCCCCGAGCAGCGGTCCGCGCTGGAGATGCGGCAGGCCGAGTTCATGCTGTGGATCGGCGAGTGAGGCGCGCAGGCGCGGGCGTCCGCAGGTATGCTGCACGCGTGAGCCAGGAGCGACACCTGCGCTGGTCCCTCGCCCTCGCGGCGCTGTTTCTGGCGATGGGCCTGTGGCTCGAGGCGATGCTCGGGCTGCGCGCCGCCGGCTGGGTCGACGATCCGCTGCGCCGCGAATTCCTGCGCCTGGGGCACGCACACGGCGGTCTGCTGGCGCTCCTCAACATCGGGCTGTCGTGGGCGCAGGTCCACCTCGGCACGCCCGAGCCGTGGGCCCGCCAGATCCGCCGGGCGGCCTGGCTCGGCGCCTTTCTGGTCGGCGGCGGCTTCGTGCTCGGCGGGCTCTGGCACGGGCCGACGGACCCGGGCCTGCCGGTGCTCGCGGTCCCGGCCGGGGCGCTGATGCTGGTCGCCAGCCTGGTGGCGACCGCGTTGCTGCGCACCGGCGACCGCGCGCCGGGACGCTGAGCCGCGCGCCGCATCGGTCGCAGTCGTGTTCTCGGTTTGAAATTTTGGTTTGCTGGTTCACCGATTTTGCTGACCGATCGAAACGAGCGGGTGCGGGTCGGCTGCGCTACAACCACCGCCCGTGAATGCCCCGCACACCTCGGCCGATACGCCGGTCATGCGCCAATTTATGGACATCAAGAAGGGCTATCCCGACGCCATCTTGATGTTCCGGATGGGCGACTTCTACGAGATGTTCTTCGAGGATGCGGTGACGGTCGCGCCGGTGCTCGACATCGCGGTGACCTCGCGCGACAAGGGCGTCGAGTGCCCGGTGCCGATGGCGGGGGTGCCGTACCACGCGATCGGCGGCTATCTGCGCACGCTGGTCGAGCGCGGCTTCAAGGTCGCGATCTGCGAGCAGATGGAGACGCCGGAGCAGGCGCGGTTGCGCAAGGGGCCGGGCGCGAAGATCGTCAGGCGCGAGGTCGTTCGCGTGGTCACGCCG
Source organism: Nannocystis sp. (assembly GCF_013812955.1). Taxonomy (GTDB): domain Bacteria; phylum Myxococcota_A; class Polyangia; order Nannocystales; family Nannocystaceae; genus Nannocystis. Next base: position 2,734 of record NZ_JACCSO010000759.1, read on the forward strand.
GGCGTGCTGGTCGACGAGGAGCACCTGCGCAGCGAGGAGCCGAACTACCTGCTCGCGGTGGTCGCCGAGCGCGGCGCAGACAGCGGGCAGGGCGGGCAGGGCGAGGCGAGCGGAGGTTATGGGGTCGCGGCGCTCGACGTCAGCTGCGGTGAGTTCGTGGCCCTGCGCTGCGGAGATCTGGCGCTGCTGCGGGCCGCGCTGTCACGCCTGGCGCCGCGTGAGATCCTGGCGGAGCAGGGGCTGCACGCCGGCCTGCGTGAGGCGCTGGGGCCGGCCTGTCCGCGGCTCGAGATCCGCGACCCGCGGCTGCTGCCGCCGGAGGTGCTCGGCCGGGTCCAGCACCTGCAAGCGGAGAGCGGCGGTCCGCCGTTGCTCGGCGCGGAGGCCCGCGCGGCGGCGATGACCCTGGCCTACGCGGAGGAGACCCAGCCCGGACACACCCTGCTGATCCACCGCCTGCGCCGGCACGAGCTCGATGATCGGCTGATCCTCGACGAGACCTCGCTGCGCAACCTCGAGGTGTTTCGCACCCTGCGCGACAGCCAGCGCAAGGGCAGCCTGCTGTGGTCGGTGGATGCGACGCGCACTGCCATGGGCGCCCGCATGCTGCGTGACTGGCTCGGCGCGCCGCTGCGCGAGCTCGGGGCCATCCGCGAGCGCCAGGACGCGATCGCGGCGTTGATCGAGGAGCCGCGGGTCCGCGGCGACCTGCAGGACCGCCTGCGCGACGTGCGAGACATCGTGCGCCTGGCCGCGCGCGCGCGCCTCGGCACCGCCACGC
>NZ_JACCSO010000765.1 GCF_013812955.1 Nannocystis sp.
GGGCACGCCAGCCCTCGAACGGCAAGCGCCGGTGACTGCCCGATCAGCCCGGATCGCAGGGCCCCTCGCACAAGTTCTCGAAGATGCCCTTGAAGATGAAGCGCTCGACGATGCCGACCACCGTGACATCATCGATCGCCGCGCCGTGAGCCCCGTTGTCGTCCTCGGGCGCGGTGTTGGAGTCCGGCGGCCGCGGTCCCTTGAGGGTGTCGACCTGCAGCAGCACCGAGCCCTCCGTCACCTCGCCGAGCACATCCTCGAGCCCCCACACCGGGTCGATGCCCGGCCCGAGCATCGACATGTTCATGCTGCGCGCCATCACCTCGGTGGCGATGTTGGGGACCTGGCAGTCGCCCATCGACTCGACCAGCATCAGGCGCTTGGCCGGGCCGCCGCCGAGCGGCTTGTCGATCAGCTCGCTATGGATGATGGGATCGGCGCGGTCGAAGGTCGACTGGAAGATCGCGAGCAGGAACTCGCGGTCCTGGGTATCGGGCTGGGCGCCCTCCCACAGGCTGTTGAGCATCGAGAACGCGCTCGAGCGCCAGACCATCAGCGAGTAGTTGCCGGCGCCGACCACCAGGATCCCGCGCGACAGGTTCGGCGCCATCGCCACCACCGTGCCGCCCATGATGCCGCCCTGCGAGCCGCCGAGGTAGTGCACCGCGTCCGGGTCGATCAGGGTCTGCATCGCGTCGACCGGCGACTTGAACTCCGCCTCCTGCAGCAGGTCGCCCTGCGCGAGGTAGGCCAGGCTCGTGAAGTTGACCGCCGACTGCAGCAGGCGGTCGGCCAGCGTGCCCGCGCCCGCGAAGTTGCTCTGCAGCGCGACCGCGATGGTCGGGATGTCCTCCTGGGACATGCCCCAGAAGTCGGTGCCCGCGACGATCACACCCGTCGCTTGCTCGGCGATGCTGATCGCCTCGTCGCCGCTGCCGAGCAGGCCGTGCCCGTAGACCACGAAGGGCACCGGCGTGCCGGCGTCCCACACCTGCTGCGGGATCGCGATCACGAACGGCGCCTTGGTCGTGCCCTTGCAGACCGGCAGGCCCGCCGGGTCGCGCTGCAGCAGCGCGCCCGGACCGGCGTCCCCGGTCAGGCAGTTGGGCACCTGCAAGTACCCGCGGATGACGCGCGCCAGCTTCGCATTCGGCTGCACCTCGACCGACTTGATCTCGTAGCCGAGGTTGCCGGGACCGGCCTGGGCCTCGATCTGCGGCGTGATCGCCACCAGGTCGCGTTGCATGCGCGCCGCGCTCGCCGTCGTGAAGCTCCACGCCAGCTGCAGGTCCTCACGCTCGACCCCCGCGGTCGCCAGCGCCGAAAACACCGCCTCGTGGCCGTCGCGCAGCGCCTCGAGCTGCGGCACGTCGGTCGTCAACTTGTCGCGCAGCGCCCGGAACAGCGCCGGCGCCGGGATGGTCGCGCCGCGCTTGTCCTTCAACCCGCGCAGGCCGATGACATAGCGGCGGTTGAAGTCGAGGCGGCGCATCGGTCGCACGAACATCGTCACCGGCTCGCCCGGCTCCGCGGTCGCGTCGGGCTCGATGAAGTACGGCCAGCGCTCGCCCGACTCGGCGTCGATCAGCACGATGCTGGCGTCCGCGGCGAGCGAGCCCTCGATGCTGCGCAGCCCCGGCAGCCCGGCGACGTCGACCTCCGTCGCGAAGGCGAAGCGGATCTGCGAGTTCGGCGAGAAGCCGTCGTAGATGTTCGCCAACTCGTCGGCCACGAAGGGCATGTCCGCGGCGTTCACGGGCAGCAGCGCGCCGTCGTAGTCGAGCCGGATCCCGGTCGCCGTGCTCGCGTCCGCGGTCGTCAGCAGGTCGATCGGCCACGGATACAGGCACTGGCCGCGACCCCCCGGATCGCCGAGCGGATTACAGCCACGCTCGACCTCGGCCCGGTCCACCGGCTCGCAGGTGTGACCGACGCACGCCTCGTCGCCCGCGCAGGGGGCACAGCCGGCCATCCCGGTCTCGCTGCCGTCGCTGGTCGTCGGCGTATCGCCGGTCGTCGGCTCCCCGCTGCTGCCGCCGCCGCTGCTGCTGCCCGAGGAGCTGCCATCCTCCGTGCCGCCGCCCCCGTCGGCCGACAGGCAGCCCGGCAAGAGCCCCAGGGAGGCGAAAGTAAAGGACGCGAAGGTGAGAGCGCGGCACACGGGCAGCATCTTGCTTGCCTACACCAAATCGCGGATCGCCGACAACAATATCGATAGCAGCCGGAGCAGCCGGAAGTCCTTCAGCCTGCCAGGCGAGCCGCCCACATCTTGCGGATCGAGTCGTCGGGCAAGCGCTGGTACAGCGACAGCCACCCGAGCGAGAAGCGGCCCGGGAACTGCAGCGCGAACAGCTCGCTGACGTCTGCGGGGCTCAGCGGTCCGGCCATGCGCAGGGTGCAGTGCGGGAAGAACGGAAACCTGCTGTCCTCGAAGCGAACGCCGGTCTGCTTGAGTCCGTCGTGGATCGCCTCGAAGGGCATCGGGTCGGCGAGGCTCAGACAGAAGATGTCGGTCCCGGGGAAGCGCACCACCCCGCCGAACTCCGCCGGGATCGCCGGCGTGCGCGCGCAGAAGCTCGCCAGCTTGGCCTCGACCTCGTCCCAGTCGAGCTGACCGCGGATCGCCCCGATCCCGCTCGAGCCCGCGATCGTCACCTCGACCGGGAAGCCCCGCAGCCGCTCGCAGTGCCGGCTCCGGATCTCGCCGACCTGCGAGGCCTGCGGCTCGGGCACGTCGAGGCAGATGTACGTGGGGTTGGCCAGGTTCATCGCGAACGTCTCCTGCGGTTGTAGCGGATCGCCGGGCTCCGTCGACTGGACGTCCGTCCCCCTTGCCTCCAGAGCCCAAAAACGCCGCGTGAGCTGGGTCGCGGCCCGTTTCGCTCAGGCCTCCAGGGCCACCTCGCACTTCCACCGGCCCACCCCCGGCGAACGCGCGAGGACATGCGCCGTGGACATGCGCCGTGGACATGCGCCGTGGACATGCGCCGTGGACATGCGCCGTGGACATGCGCCGTGGACATGCGCCGTGGACATGCGCCGTGG
>NZ_JACCSO010000770.1 GCF_013812955.1 Nannocystis sp.
GGGCGACCCAGTCGCCCTCGATCCGCGAGTACATGCCGTGCTCCGCGTGCAGGCCGATCGGCAGCGCGCCGAACCAGCGCTCGAGCTCCGCGCGCGGCCGGCCCGAGACCACATGCACCGCACAATCGGGTCGTCCGGTCAGGTCCGTCAGCAGCTGGATCAGCTCCGGATCCGGCTGCGCCAGCTCGGGCCTGGCCGCGATCTTGACCAGCGTGCCGTCGTAATCGAGGAACACGACCAGGCGCTGCGCCTCGCCCGCCGCCGCCAGCGCCGTCTCGATCGTCAGGTGCGGCGCGAGCGGCACGGGCTCGCTCTGGGGCTCCTGCAGCTCCGCGAGAAATTTCTCCGCCCAGCGGTGCACATCGAACTGCGCAACACGCGCATGCAGCCCGGCCATGCGCGCCCGCCGTTCGGTCTCCGGCATGTCGAGCGCCTGCTCGATCGCCGTCGCCATGCCATCGATGTCGAAGGGGTTGACCTGCAGCGCCTCGGGCATCTCCTCGGCCGCGCCGGCGAACTCGCTGAGCACCAGCACGCCGTCGCCGTCGGTGCGGGCGCCCGCGAACTCCTTGGCGACCAGGTTCATGCCGTCGCGCAGCGGCGTCACCAGCATCACCGAGGCCGCGCGATACAGGCTGATCAGCTGCTCCTGCGAGTAGCTGCGATACAGGTAGTGGATCGCCGCGCCGCCGAGGGTCGACCAGCGGCCGTTGATCGCCCCGATCGTCTGCTCGACACGCGCGCGAAAGTCCTCGTAGGCGCCGACCTTCTCGCGCGAGGGCACCGCGATCTGGACGATGCGCAGCTTGCCGCGCAGGTCGGGCCGCCGCTGCAGCACCCGCTCGCATGCCGCCATGCGCCGCCGGATCCCCTTCGTGTAGTCGAGGCGGTCGACCCCCAGGATCAGGCGCTCGCCCTCCCCGAGCGTAAAGCCCGGCTCGAGCGGCGCCCCGGGGCCCGCGAAGGCCGCGGCGTCGATGCCCATCGGATAGGCCCTGAACCGCACCGTGCGGCCCTCCACCGTCACCTCGTCGAACATCGGCTCGTGGCCGACCAGACGCACCACCGCCGACGCGAAGTTGCGGGCGTACGAGGGCGTATGAAAGCCGACGAGGTCGGCCCCGAGCATGCCCTTTAGCACCTGCTCCCGCCACGGCAGCATGCGAAACACCTCCGACGCGGGGAACGGGATGTGCAAGAAGAACCCGATGCGGGCCTCCGGCAGGCGCTGGCGCAGCAACTCGGGGAGCAGCAGCAGCTGGTAGTCCTGCACCCAGATCGTGTCACCCGGGCGATAGTTCGCGACCACGACGTCGGCGAACTTCGCGTTGACCCGCATGTACGAGGCCCAGCCCTTCGAGTGCAGCGGCACGCGGTCGAGCAGGTAGTGAAACAGCGGCCACAGCACCCCGTTCGAGAAGTCCTCGTAGTAGCTATTGACCTCCTCGGCGGTCAGCTCGACGGGCAGCGTACGCAGCTCGGTGAGCTCGCCGAGCACGCTCGCGCGGACCTCCGGCGTGAGCCGCGAGAGGTCGCCGGGCCAGCCGATCCACAGCCCTTGTGAGCGGTCGAAGGGCCCGCGCAGTCCGGTGGCCAGGCCGCCCATGCTCGGCTCCACCGTCGCGTGTCCATGAGATACGGCCACCGTCACCGGCAGGCGGTTCGAAACGACGATTAGCCGCGCCATGGCGGGAAGGATGATCGAAGCGAGCGGCCAGGCAACCGGACCCATGGAGACAGCGGGCTCGGCCGCTTCCTTGCAGTCACCCCCAAAAGCTCCGGCGCACGCGAATCCAGCGCCGCCTCAAGGTGCATGCACAACGCGGCGGCTCATGTGCTCACGGTCACGTACCGGCGAGCAGCGCCCTGGCGATGACCAGCTTCTGCACCTCGGTCGTGCCCTCGTAGATCCTCAGCGCGCGGATCTCCCGGTACAGGCGCTCGGGCACCTGACCGACCGTCACACCCAGTCCGCCGAAGCTCTGCACCGCGCGATCGATGGTCCGCTGGGCCGACTCCGTCGCGTACATCTTCGCCATCGCCGCCATGTCCGGCGCGCCGCGGCCCTCGTCGCGCGCCCCCGCGGCCCGGTACACCAGCAGCTGCGCCGCCACGTGGTCGGTCGCCACGTCGGCCAGCGCGAACTGCAGCCCCTGCTGGGTCGCCAGCGGCTGCCCGAACTGCACCCGTCGCTGCAGATGCGCCACCGTCTCGGACAGGGCCCGATCGGCCAGGCCCAGCGCCGCCGCCCCGACCGTCACGCGAAACACCTCGAGGTTCGCCAGCGCGATCTTCAGGCCATCCCCCGGCGCGCCGACCCGGTGCGCCGCCGGCACGAACACATCATCGAAGCTCAGCGCGCCGATCGGGTGCGGCGCGATCACCTTCATCGCCGTCACCTTCAGACCGGTCGCGTCGCCGGGCAGCCAGAACGCGCCGAAGCGCGGGCGCTCGGGCGGGCTGTCGGCCTCGCGGGCGAACACCACGTAGCTGTCGGCGACCCCGGCGTTGCTGATGAAGCACTTCTCGCCGCGCAGGCGCACCCCGCCCTCGCAGGCGGTCGCCAGCGTGCGCATGTTCTTGATGTCCGAGCCCGCCTCCGGCTCGGTCAACGCGAACGCGCAGATCGCCGCACCGGCGGCGACTTTTGGTAACAGCGCCTGCCGCAGCGGCTCGGGGCCGGCCATCGTCACCGGGTTCGAGCCGAGGCCCTGCATCACGAAGGCCGTGTCGAGCGCCCCGCTCTCGCGCGCCAGCCACTGCCGGATCAGGCAGATCGGCGTCGACATCAGCCCCGGCGCGGCCCCGCCGAAGGCCCCCGGCACCACCCAGCGCAGCAGCCCGGCCTCGGCGAGCAGGCGCACGTAGCTGCGCGACGCCGCGGCCTCGTCGGACTCGTCGACCGGCGAGCGACGCAGCGCCCCTGTAAAAGCCTCCAGCGAGGCCTCCAGCGCCCGCCAGGTCTCATGGTCGCCGGCTACCGTGCCGAGCGCGCGATCGAGGATGCGAGGACTCGTGATCATGACCTGTCCCTTCGTACATGTTTAAAGCGCCAGCGCGACGGACCAGTGCCAGCGCGACGGACCAGCGCCAGAGTGACGGACCAGCGCCAGCGCGACGTGCCAGCCCCGGCGTGCCAGCTCAGCGCCAGCGCGGCGGTCGCTGCTCCTGGCGGGCCTTCGCGGCCTCCTGGAAGTCCGGGTGCTGCATGCAGATCGCCTGCGCCTGCGCCTCGGCCTCGATCGCGTCACCAAAATGCATGTCGAGCTCGCGCTGCAGCATCGTCTTCGTCATACGGGCCGCGAAGTGAGGCCCTGCGGCGACCCGGGCCGCCAGCTCGAAGGCCGCGCGGTCGACCGCCGAAGGATCCTCGTCGGCGACCACCCGATTCGCCAGGCCGATCTGCAGGCAGCGGTCGGCCGGCACCCGGTCACCGAGCAGAAGGATCTCCGAGGCGTGACCGAGGCCGACCACGCGAGGGAGCAGCCAGCTCGCGCCCATGTCCGCGCCCGACAGCCCGACCTGCGGGAACAGGAACGAGAAGAACGAGCGCTGGCCCATCACCCGCAGGTCGCTGGCCAGGGCCATCACCGCTCCGGCGCCCGCCGCCACCCGCTTGACGCTGGCCACGATCGGCAGCTTGCAGCGGCGCATCGTCTCGATCAGCTCGCCCGTCATCCGCGTGAAGCGCAGCAGCCCGTCCATGTCGCGGTCGAACAGGTGCTTGATAATATCCTCGACGTCGCCGCCGCTGCAGAACGCCTTGCCCTCGCCTTGCAGCACCAGCGCGCGCGCCCCCTCCGGGTCGTGGCTGCGGCGCTCGATCACCGCGAAAAAATCGGTCAGCTCGCGATAGACCGCGAAGGTCAGCGCATTGAAGCGGTCCGGTCGGTCGAGGGTGATCACCCCGACCCGCTCGCGCTCCTCGTAGCGAAACGAGGTCGGGCGCGGAAGCGGCAGCGGGCGCAGGTCGGGCGGATGCGATGGGGTCGATGCGGTCATGGAGCGCTCCTCAGGGCAGGGCCGCCAGGGCCTGGATCTCGACCTTGGCCGCGTCTTCGAGCAGCGCGGCGACCTGGACCAGGGCCATGGCGGGGAAGTGGCGGCCGAGCACTGCCCGGTAGGCCTGTCCGACCTCGGCCAGCGCGGCCACGTACTCCCGCTTATCGGTGACGTAGATCGTCAGCGACAGCAGGTGCTCGGGACCGCCCCCGGCCGCGCGGACCACCGCCAGCACGTTCTCGAGGGCCTGGCGAAATTGCGGCACGAACTCCGGGCTGACCAGCCGCTCCTGGGTATCCCAGCCGATCATGCCCGCGACCGCGAGCAGCTCACCACGGGCCGCCATACCGTTGCTGTAGCCGCGTGGTCGGGGCCAGCCGGGCGGGAGGATGGAGCGGGCGGGGTCGGTCATGGGCCCGAAGTGTCGCAGGCACGGGGCGCTTCCTCAACGTGCGGGGTGGCCACGGCTTTAGCCACCTGGCGCCCCCAGCCTGGCGACGACCGTTGCCGATCCATCGCCGGCTCTGCTTCATCTCTTCGGGCTTTCATCAATCATTTCCAGCAGAGCCCGCCCGGCACAACCCTCGCACAAGGGGCTGCAACCGTTCGCAAGGACACTCGCCATGACGCTCTTCATCCGCACCATCCTCCTCTCCCTCTCCGCGCTGCTCACCGCTGGCACCCTCACCGCCTGCGACACCGACGAGCTCGAGGCCCTGGGCGTCGATTTGGAGGACATCGACGCGATGAGCGAGGAGGAGCTCGACGAGCTCGCCCACGGCGAGGCGCACATCTTCGACCTCGCCGCCCCGCCGACCGAGCCGCTGCCCCCGCTGCCGCGTCCGCCGGTCCCCGGTCGTAAGCTCGCCGTCGCCCCCACGCACGCCGACGCCGACGTCGCCCCGTTCTTCGCCCACACCGCGGACCTGCTCGCCAGCGACAAGCTCGGCCTGCCGGACGACGAGGACGAGGGCTGCGACACCAACGGCGACGAGCGCGACCTCGTCAACCGCTAACCATCGAACCGTACCTGGCCGCCCTTCCTCCCCGGGGGCGGCCAGGGCACTTGCCGGCCCGCCACGC
>NZ_JACCSO010000032.1 GCF_013812955.1 Nannocystis sp.
CCGCTCAGCAGCATGCGCGCCGTCGGCCCCGTCTGCGGCGGCGCCGGGTTCAGCTCCGGGATGAAGGGCAGCACCTGCTGATACACGCGCGGTCCCAGCAGCAGCAACAGCACCCCCACCGCGCCCCGCGCGGCGCCCGTCAGCCCGCGCAGCCCCGCCGCCGCCGTCACCAGCCACGGCCCCGCCAGCACCGCCGCCCACAGCACCATCGGCACCGCGAAGCGATACGGCTCGGTCGCCTGGACCACCGGCACCAGCGCCCCGAAGTAGGTCAGCCCGACCAGCCAGGCCAGCGCAAGCCCGGCCGCGCCGCTGCGTGGGTCCCGATCTTTACGCCAGCGCCACCACGTCGCCGCCCCGGCCAGCAGCGCCAGCGCGCGCAGCAGCGTGCGCTGGATGACGAAGCCGGTGCGCCGCGGGTCGACCAGCAGCTCGAGGTAGTCGAACAGGAGGAACTGCGGCGTCGCCTGCCCGAGCGCCGCCGAGGGCACGATCAGCTCGCGGTGCGCCAGCGCCGGCAGCAGCCAGTCGAGGTTGACCAGCAGACCGAGCGTCGCGGCTGTCCAAACGGCCAGGTGCGTTCGCACAGGTACTTTACGACATGCCCACAAGTACAGGCCGGTCAGCGGCGCCACCAGCACCGCGAAGCTCCACACGTGCAAGCGCAGCGCCAGCGGCAGCAGCAGCACGAAGGCCAGCGCGTGCCCGCGGCGGCCGTCCAGCAGCAGGCGCTGCAGCAGCGCGATCAGCAGCACGCACAGCGGCGCCGCCAGGGCGAAGGAGATCATGCCGCCGCCCCAGCAGAAGCGGGTGGTCGGGTCGAAGTTCCAGACCAGCACGCCGAGGCCGAACACCGTCGCCTGGGCCACGGCCGGCATGGCGAGCAGCCGCGCCGCCAGCCACAGCATCACCGGCGCGAGCAGCCCCGCGAGCACCGCGAACAGGTTGAAGGCGATCGGCAGCGGCACGCCGAGTCGCACGAGCGCCGCGCTCCAGCCGAAGTGCAGCTTGTTGTCGACGTCGAAGATCAGCCCGCTCGGATGCCCGGCCAGCAGGAGCGGATCGTAGACCCAGCCCTGCCCGAGCTCCGTGCGCGCCTGCAGCAGCGTGTGCGTGTGCTGATAGTGGGTCTGATAGTCCGCCCCGCCGAAGGGCCCATCCCCGAACACCACGTCCAGCGGGAAGGCGTAGGCCAGCAGCGCCAGATGCAGGCCGATCAGCGCGATCCATGCGCGACGCAGGGGGACGGACACGGCGGCCATGCTACGCGAGCCGGCACTCGCCGCAAGACCCGCCCTGGCGCTTGTGCCCGGCGATCCGCATCTCTATGCTGACCCTTGCATGCTCACCGGTCGCAGCGACGTGCTGATCGTCGGCGCCGGCCCGGCGGGCGCCGCCGCCGGCACCTTCCTGGCCCGCATGGGCCTCACGGTCGCCTGCGTCGACCGGGCCCGCTTCCCCCGCGACAAGACCTGCGGCGACGCGGTCTCGAGCGCCGGCCTGGAGATCGTCGCGGCCATGGGCGGCGACCTGACCAGCGTGCCCCACGCGCCCGTGCTCGCCGCCGCCGCCCTGCTCCCCGACGGCGACCGCATCGTCCGCCACTACGGCGCCCAACCCGGCGCGATCGTCCCGCGCCGCGTCCTCGACGACCTCCTGCGCCAGCGCATGCAAGCCGCCGGCGTCACCCTTTATGAAGACATCGCCGTGCGCACTCTGCTGCGCGACGATCTAACCAACTTCATCGGCGCCGCGGGCCCGAACCTGCGCTGGCACGCCCGTGTCATCCTCGCCGCCGACGGCCCCGGCTCCGTCGCCTGGGCCGCCCTCGGCCGCAGCTATCCCCGCGGCGCCCAGCTCGGCGTCGCCGCGACCGTGTACCTGCACAACGCCGCCCCCGCGACGCCCGGCATCAGCGAACACTACTTCGAACGCGACCTGCCCTGCGGCTATGGCTGGCTGTTCCCACCCGTCGACGGCCTCGCCAACGCCGGCGTCTACCAGCGCGCCGACCACTACAACGCGACACACAAGAGCGCCCACCTGCGCGCCCTGCTGGCCGAGTTCCTCGCCCGCCACCCCGAGCGCTTCGCCGGCGCCACCCCTGCCGGTCCGGTGCGCAGCTGGGCCCTGCCCCTGAGCCTGCAACCCTGGCCGCTCGGCGGCGCCCCGGGCCTGCTGGTCTGCGGCGACGCCGGCAGCTTCGTCGACCCGCTGAGCGGCGAGGGCATCTGGCAGGCGCTACGCAGCGGCCAGCTCGCGGCGCAATACGCCGGCGCCGCCCTGCTCGCCGACCGCCCCGTCGATGCCGGAGTGGTCCGCCGCTTCCGCCTCGCCTGCGCGAGAGCGGTGACCTGGCCGAGCCTGGTCCGCGCCGGCATTCAAGAAGGCATGCGCGTGCTCATCGACCGCGAGCTCGAGCGCCGGGCACCGATCAAGCGCCTGCTGCAGTGGGGCTACGGCAGCGGCCGCAGCGAGCTGAGCCGCGCCGTCTAGCCCCCACTCGAAAACCCTTTAGCGCGCCAAGCGCAGCCCAATTCTTGACACCTCACTGCACGGGTGTGTACCTTTCCAGCCGCGCAAGGCCGCGAGATCATGCTCTTTCGTGCACAAAACCTGGGCCCGATCCGCGACGCTGAGCTCGACCTGTCCAAGAATCTGATCATTCTGGCCGGGCCGAACAACTCGGGCAAGACGTATCTCGGCTGGGCGCTCTACGGCCTCAGCCAGTTTAATAAGCCGCTGCCGTGCGTGCGTGAACTTGTGGATGCGGCCATCGCCAGCCCCACAGGTGCACATGATACGGGCCCGTTTCCAGAGTTTCTCGTCCAGTTCGCTACGGAGTTCTGTGCGCTGTATGCAGAGCACATTCACCGTGATTTTTCCGCCGCCCCGGACGCCTTCGCATCTACGCTCTTGACGCTGGTCACAGTCCCGACGGCTCTACCTCCGCGTGAGGGCTCGTTCTATCGCATCGACGATAGAATCTTCCAGATCGATTTTCGGGTCCACGAGGGTATGCTCCGCGTGCAAGTGTCCGGGACCAGAACAGATAAGCGAAACGCACGCCCCTCCAACGTCGGCACCTTCGAGAGTGTCCCACTGTCCCCGATCACGTCCGAAACCAAGGACCTGCTCGCCAAGCACGCCAGCCAAAAGATCATCCAGTATCTTAGGTGGGCGCTGTTTCGAAGATCTTTCACTATCTTCCCGGTTGAGCGGATCGCCACGACAATATTTGCGCGGGAGCTTCTGCTCCGGCGAGTGGAGGTGCTTGACGAGGAAAACACCGACGAGCCTGAGCAATTGCCTTCGGCGGTTCGGCCAGTAGCCGGCAGATATCCCTTGCCCATCCGGCACAGCCTCCGAATCGCCGCAGACCTCTCCGCGTATAGCCGCGAGGAGAGTGAATTTCGAGACCTTGCCGATGAGCTCGAGGGCTCCGTGCTACAGGGGCGCTTCACAGTCAGCGAGCACGGGGACATGCTGTTCTTCCCAAGCGCCAGCCCCAAACAATCGCTCGGGTTGCATCAATCGGCATCGGTCGTCAAGTCGTTGTCGGCGCTCGTTTTCTACTTTCGGCATCTGGCTCAACAAGACGATCACCTCATCATCGACGAGCCCGAGTTGAACCTCCACCCTGACAACCAGCGCAAGGTCGCACGGGTTTTGGCCAAGGCGGCCAACCGCGGCATCAAGATCATGATGAGCACGCACAGCGATTACCTGATCGGCGAGTTCAACAATCTCCTGATGCTGAGCCGGGACACGCCGCAGGCCACCGCCGTCCGGCAGGAGCTCGGCTACGACGCTGAATCTGTGCTGAAGCCAGCGGATGTTGGCGTCTATCTGGTCCAGGATGGCCTCTGCACACCGGTAGAGGTCAAGGAGACCGGCTTCGAGCTCAAGACCTTCGAGGACGCCTTTCACAGCATGAACCGGGACGCCCAGACGATCTACAATCGCATCTTCGCCGAATCCGAGTGAGGTCGGGACATGGCGAGCGTGATCGAGGCGATCCGTGACATCCTTCGGCCAGGCATCTTTGAGGAGAGAGCCCTGGTGCTGCGAGAGGCAGACCCCGGCAGCCGTTGCCCGGCGATCGCCCTCAGCAAGCGCGGCAAGGCCCTGATGATCCGGCCGGATCAGGTGCCCGCGAGCGGCATCTCTCCCCCCGATCGGCTGTTTCCGCTGTTCAACATTCAGAAGGACGGAATTTGTCAGCTCTGCGACTATCTCGTCTTTTACCCGCAACCCCACCCCTCCAGCGGGGGATCCGACCTCTTCGTGTTCCTCTTTGAGCTCAAGAGCGGCTCGGCGAAGGGCTCAGTCCGTCAATTGCGCAATGGAAAGCTGCTGGCTGACTACGTTCTCGAGGTCGCTCACTTGCACGCCAAAGATGTCCAGCGGCCGAGGGTGCACTACCGCGGCGTGACCTTTGTGGGCGACGCTCCCCGTCCCAGGATCGTCGCCCGGTATCATAAATCCTTCGAGTGGATCGACGACGATAAGCTCCCTGCGCTTCGCATCTGCAGCTGCCAGCCGCTGCCGTCGCACGATCTCGACAATCTCTGCCTCTGACCAGTCGCCGCGTCGTGGTCAGGCGTCGCGGGCGAGCACCATCTCGATCGTCGGCCAGGGCCGGGGTGGTTCATCCCGCCGGTCGGCGAACCCCAGGCGCGCGTAGAAGCTCTGGGCGTCGCGCGTGCCGAGGCAAATGCGCCGGGTGCGGCGCACCGCCGGGTGATCGAGCAGCAACCGCATCAGCGCCTCGCCCAGGCCGCGACCTCGCCAGGGCGCGGCGACCATCACGTCATAGACCCAGGCTCGCTTGGCCCCGTCGCTGATGGCCCTGGCCGTGGCGATCAGCGCGCCCTGCTCGTCCCGGGCTCCGACCCAGGCCGCGGACCCGACGTGAGCCGCGGCGATCTCCGCCTTTGAAAACCCGACGTTCCAGTAGGCGTCGACCAGCAGCTCCGCCGCCGCCGACGCATCGGCGGGACTCGGCGCCACGCACAGGGACACCCCTTCCGGCCCGACCAAAAACGCGGGCAGCGACGTGCCCGGGCTGGCCGCGCGCATGAGCTCGACCGCCGCCGCATCACCGGGCAGCCCGCGCTCCCACAGTTTCTCCATCAACCGCCGCCGCTCCTCGGGCGTGCGGTTCTGGGCGAGCTTGGCTTTACCGTCGAGTTGCTCGAGCGAGACCTTGAGCACCATGATCCCCGCGACCGCTTTTTTATAAAGGGGATGCTCGGCCTCGATCGGCACGTGACCGCCCTCGGGCTGAAAGCGGTGCATCAGGGCGGAGAGCACCTCCGCTTTCTCCTCCGCGTCGTCCACCCGCTCGATGCGCCCATGCACCTGCACGCTGCGATACAGCGTGGTCGCGGGGCAGGCGCGTTCGGGATCGATAAAATAGCTCGGGATCGACGCGACGATCTGCTCGGCGCTGACCACAGCCTCGCGCCCGATGACCTCCATCTTCTCACCCGCGGGCGCCCCGTGGAACGCCAGGGCCCCCCTTACCACCACGCCGTGCACCGTGCGTAGCACCGGCGCCCCCTCGGCCGTGGTGGATGCGAGGTGGACCACCCCCGCCTGCTCGAGCAGCGCCGCGGCCTCGGTCCGGTCCATTCGAAAGATCTCTTTGCGCATATCTCCTTAAAAGATGGCGGGTGACTGGTCCAGCAAAAAGGTCCGGTCTTGATATTTCTGCTAGACCAGTTGCATGCGCTCCTGGGAGCTCACCCTCGACCTCGACGCCGCGGCGGACCGCCCGATCTTCCTCCAGATCGCCCACGCCGTCGCCGACGACATTCGCCGCGGCCGTCTGCACCCGGGAGCCCCGCTGCCTGGCAGCCGCGCCCTCAGCCGCACCCTCGGCGTGCACCGCAACACCGTGCTCGCCGCTTACCACGAGCTCGGCGCCCAGGGCTGGATCGAGACCTTGCCGGCGCGTGGCACCCGGGTCTCCGGCACGGTGCCCGACCCCGCCCCTCGCCGCTTCGCGCCGCGCTCGGCCTCACGCACGGCCGTGCCCGCGCGCCTCGGCTTCGACCTCGGCCCCGGCGTCGATCCCTATCCGCAGGCCTCGTTTCCTCGGGGCACTCTCGTGCTCAGCGGAGGCGTGCCGGACCTGCGCCTGGTCCCGGTGACCGCGCTGGCCCGCGCCTATCGCCGGGCGCTGCTCAGCGAGGTCAAGGTCCACGGCGAGGCCGGCCTCGTCCCCTCCACCCTCGTCTCCTCCACCCTCGATTATGGCGACCCGCGCGGCCATGCCCGCCTGCGTGAGGCGCTCGCCGCGATGCTCTCGACGGTGCGCGGCCTCGCTGCCGGGCCCGAGGCGCTGCTGGTCACCCGCGGCAGCCAGATGGCGCTCGACCTCACCGCCCGCGCGCTGCTCTCACCCGGCGATGTCGTCGCGGTCGAGTCCTTCGGCTACCGCCCCGCGTGGGAGGCGTTCAAGCAGGCCGGCGCGCGACTGGTGCCCGTGCCTGTCGACGAGCACGGCCTCGACGTCGCCGCCCTTGGATCTTTGATCTCCCGCGAGCGCGTGCGTGCCGTCTACGTGACGCCGCACCACCAGTACCCGACCACCGTCGTGCTCGCCCCTGGCCGCCGGATCGCCCTGCTCGACCTCTGCCGCGCCCACCGCGTGGCGATCCTCGAGGACGACTACGATCACGAGTTCCACTACGACGGCCGCCCGGTGCTGCCGCTCGCCAGCGCCGATCAGGCCGGCGTCGTGGTCTATCTCGGGACCCTCTCGAAGATCCTCGCGCCCGGCCTGCGCATCGGCTTCGTCGTCGCCCCGGCCCCGTTGATCGAGCGGCTCGCCGCGCTGCGCACCTACGTCGATCGCCAGGGTGATCACACGGTGGAGCGCGCCGTGGCCGAGCTGCTCGAGGACGGCGAGGTGCAGCGACACGCACGCAAGGCCAGGCGCACCTACGAGAGTCGGCGCGACGCGATGGCCGAGGCGCTCACCAGGCAGCTCGGCGCCGCGCTCTCGTTCACGCTGCCGGTCGGAGGCATGGCGCTGTGGGCCCGGGCCGCCCCGG
>NZ_JACCSO010000046.1 GCF_013812955.1 Nannocystis sp.
GCACTCGAGCGCCTCCGAGGCGCAGGCCACCGCTTGCTTCGCGGTCGTCAACTTGGCCAGGGGGATCAGCGCGCGCAGGCGCCGGCGCTGATCCTCCGTGGCCACGCCCGCCTCGACGCGTCCGAGCAGCGCCGCGCACTCCATCACCAGCGCCAGCACGGCCGCGGTCTCGGCCTCCATGTCGGCCAGCGTCGCCGCGTGCAGCGGCAACTCGGCGAGCGGACGCCCGAACGCGACCCGGCGCCCGGCGTAGTCGCGGGCCAGCGCGCAGGCGCGGTGCATGCCCGAGGCCGACGCGATCGCGTTGTACAGGCGGGTCACGTTCAACATCCCGGAGATGTTGGCGACCCCGCGGCCCGGCGCGCCGTCGAGGGTCAGCTCCGCGGTCGGCAGCGCCCTGGTCCCGAGCTTGTCCTTGAGGCGATTGACGACGATGCCCTGCCACCCGCGCCCCGGCTCGCGCCCGATCTCGACGCAGAACAGCGACAGCCCGCGCGAGCCCGGCACCGGCGGCGCTCCGCCGTCGTCGATGCGCGCCAGCGTCAGCGCCATCTCCGAGGTCGTCGCCGAGGTGAACCACTTGACCCCGTGCAATGTGTACGCCGAGCCCCCGGCCGGCCGCGCGATCGTCTCGGTGCCGCCGACGTCCGAGCCACCTGTCCTCTCGGTCATCCACTGCCCCGAGGTGATGAAGCGCGCCGGGTCGGTCGCGGTCAGCCCGGCGACCAGACGCTCGCGCAGCGCCGGCGGGGCCAGATCGAGCAGCACCCGCGCCGCCGCGTCGGTCATCGCCAGCGGGCAGCTGTAGGTCGCGGAGCTGGCCGAGAACACGTGCAGCAGCGCCGCCTGGACCGTGCGCCGGTGCTCGCCGAGGGCCGCCTCATAACCGGTCGCGACCAGGGCATGGCGGGCCGAGAACACCCGCAGCGCCTCCCAGGCCGGCGAGGTCCTTAGCTCGTCGACGCGGCGACCCCACGGGTCATAGGGCACGTGCTGCGGCGGCTGGGCCTCGGCCTGGCGGGCCAGGATCGGCAGCTCGCCCGCGGTCGCCTCGCCGAGCGCCGCGCAGCGCCGCAGCGCCTCGCCGCGAATGTCCGGGGGCAAGCGCCTGGCCAGTTCGGCGTGCAGGGCCTGGTCGACCACAAACAGGTCGAGGTCACGGGGAGCGTCCTGGAAGAACGGCATGACTGATTATACCTCCACGTCGCTGGTCTCGATCGCCCGCGACTTACCGGGCTCGGCCGGCGCGGTCGACTCGAGCGGCTGCTCGCGGATCCAGCGCAGCACATTCTTGACGTCCTCGACCATCAGGTACAGCGCCGGCACGATCAGCAGGGTGATCGCGGTCGCGAACATCACCCCGAAGCCGAGGCTGACCGCCATCGGGATCAGGAACCGCGCCTGCACCGAGGGCTCGAGGATCATCGGCGCCAGCCCGAAGAAGGTCGTGATCGAGGTCAGCATGATCGGCCGGAACCGGCGCGCCCCGGCCGCGGCGACCGCCTCGAAGTGCGACATGCCCCTGCGCTGGTGAAACTCGTTGGTCGCGTCGACCATCACCAGCGAGTCGTTCACCACCACGCCCGACAGCGCCACCATGCCCATCATGCTCATGATGCTCAGATCGAGGCCCAGCAGCACGTGGCCGCCGATCGCCCCGACCAGGCCGAAGGGGATCGCCGCCATCACGATCAGCGGCTGGATGTAGCTCTTGAACGGGATCGCAAGCAGCGCGTAGATCGCCAGCATCGCCATCATCGCGCCGACGCCGAGGCTGCCCAGCGACTCCCGCTGCTCGCGGTTCTCGCCGCCGAAGCCCCAGGTCAGCCCCGGGTACCGGTCGGGCAGCCCGGTCAGGACCTTCTGCGTCAGCTCCTCGAGCACCAGCGCCGGGGTCGTCTCGCCGTCGCGGATGTCCGCGGTCACGTGGATGATGCGCCGCCCGTCCGCGCGCTCGATCGACGGCCAGCTGCGGCCGCGCTTGATGTCCGCCGCCTCCCGCAGCGGGATCTCGCCGCCCGCCGGGGTCCGGATCAGCAGGTCGGCGATGTCGTTCTCGTTGCGGCGCTCGGCGTCCGGCAGGCGCACCAGCACCCGCACCTCGTTGCGCCCGTCCTGCTGGCGCAGCGCCTCCGAGCCGTAGAACGCGCCGCGCACCTGGCGGGCCATGTCCGTCGCCGTCAGCCCGAGGTTGGTCGCCTCCGGCCGCAGCGTCAGGTCCAGCTGCGGCTTGCCGAGCGCGACCCCGTTCTCGACGTCGGTCACGCCGCTGTAGCCGCGCAGCGCCGTCACGATGTCCGTCGCGGCCCGGTCGAGCACCGCGTCATCGGTGTGGCTGATCTCGACGTCGACCGGGCGACCGGCGCTCGGGCCCATGTTGTAGTTGAACTGGATCGACTTGGCCTCGACCACCGGCCCGACCCGCTCGCGCCACTCGGCCGCGAAGTCCGAGGTCTCGAAGTCGCGCTTGTCGCTCGACACGAAGTAGATCTGGACGTTCGCAAGGTGGCCGCCGCTGCTCTGGTTGCCGCTGCCGCCCGGCCCGGCCTGGCCGCCGCGAGCGCCGATCTGCGCGAACAGGCCGCGCTTGATCGACTCGCCGCCGTGCTCCTCGACCAGCGCCTCGACCGCGGTCAGCATGCGCTGCTGGACCTGACGGGTCTGCTCGACGCTCGCGCCGTAGGGCAGCTCGATCGACGCGGTCACGACGTCGCCGTCGATCGCCGGGAAGAAGCGGAACCCGATCAGCCCGGCGCGCACGAAGCCGACGCTGACGATCAGCATCGCCACGCCGATCGCCACGGTCAAATACCGCCAGCGCAGCGCGACCCGCACGAAGGGCGTGTAGAAGCGATTGATGAAGCGCTCGAGGCCGCGGGTGATCTTCTGCTGCTGGCGGTGGATCACCGCGTAGACCCCGGTCTCGCGCGGCTTCTTCATGTGCCCGAGGTGGGCCGGCAGGATGAACAGCGACTCGACCAGCGAGATCAGCAGCACCGAGATGACGATCACCGGGATGACGCTGAACAGCTTGCCGGAGAAGCCGGGCACGAAGAACATCGGCGTGAACGCGGCGACCGTCGTCAGCACCGAGAACACGACCGGCACGCCGACCTC
>NZ_JACCSO010000050.1 GCF_013812955.1 Nannocystis sp.
GGCCAGGGGCGCCCGTCCTGCGGCTGTGCCCGAGAACGAGCCCGGAGGGCCGAGCGGAGGACGTGGGCTCATGACCTGGGCTTATGAAGAGGGACGCTGGCGACGGCGGCGACGGCTGGCCTTCTGCTCGCCGCCCTCTCCGCCCTCATCATCACCGCCGGCGTCGCCGGTCTCGGTGGTCTTGGCCCTGGCGGCGATCGCATCGGCCCTGATGTCGCCCACAGTCTGCCCGGTGGCCTCGTCGACCTCGGCGTTGTTGGCCGAGCCGAGCAGCGTGCCGGTGCCCTCCTCGGGCTCGGGGGCCAGAGCCTGGCCGCCGTAGAAGCGCTTGTTGACCCACAGGAACACGGGGGTGGCGATGAACAGCGAGGAGTAGGTGCCGATCGTGATGCCGATGAACAGCGCGAACGCGAAGTCCTTGATCGGACCGGAGCCGAGCGACCAGGTGGCGATGACCACCAGCAGCGTGGTGCCCGAGGTCAGGATCGTGCGGCTGAGGGTCTCGTTGAGGGCGGTGTCGGCGGCCTCGTCGACCGGCTGGTCGCGGAACAGGGTGATGCGCTCACGGATGCGGTCGAAGACCACGATCGTGTCGTTGATCGAGTAGCCGATGATCGTCAGCAGCGCGGCGACGGTCTGGAGGTTGAACTCCTTCCAGCTCAGCGCGAAGGCGCCGACCGTGATCAACGCGTCGTGGGTCAGCGCGAGGATGCCGCCCGGCGCGTAGCGCAGGTCGAAGCGCAGCATCACGTACAGGAAGATGAAGCCGATCGCGTAGAGCAGCGACTTGATGCCGTCGTTCTTGAGCTGGTTGCCGACCTTCGCGCCGACCGTCTCCGACGACACGATCTCCTCGACGGTGCCCGCGCCGAAGGCGGTGTCGAGGTCGTCCTTGATCTTCGCGCCGATGCCGATCAGGGCGAGCTCGACCGGGAACTCGCCGAGCTTGCCGGTGCCCTTGTCGACCCTGCCGTCGCAGCCGGCCCTGACCAGCAGCTCCTCCAGCTCGCTGTAGGTCGGCTGGGCGTCGAAGAGCATGAAGATCTTGCTGGCGCCGGAGGTGTAGTTCCAGCGCTTGAGCTTCGCCTGCGGGTACTCGGCCAGCGCGGCCTTGCAGGTCTCGGCCTGGGCGTCGTCGATGCTGGCGACGTCCTTGACGTGGACCATGACCTGGTTGACGGCGTCCGGCTCGGTGACCGCGGACACGCCGCCGTAGCCGGCCTTTTCGAGGGCGGTACGAACGTCCTCGATCGGGATCGGCTTGTCGGCCGCCAGCGCGAGGCGGACCGAGGAGCCGCCCGCGAAGTCGATGCCGAAGTTGAGCACCGAGCCGCGGGTCGTGGCGTTGAACACCATGGCCCCGACCGTGCCGAGGAGCAGCAGCATCGAGCCGAAGATGAAGTACTTGGCCGAGCGAATGAACGGGAACCGTGTCCCCGGAGGAATGATCTCGAAGAACTTCATGGCGTGTCCGGTCTCAGATCGACACGCGGTCGAAGCCGCGGCGGTTGGCCTGGAAGTCGAAGAACAGGCGGGTGCAGAACACCGCCGTGAAGATGGAGGTCGTGATGCCGATCAGCAGGGTGATCGCAAACCCGCGGATCGGGCCGGAGCCGTACTGCCACAGCACGATGCCGGCGATCGCGGTCGTCAGCTGTGAGTCGAGGATGGTCGTGAAGGCGCGGTCGTAACCGGCCTCGATCGCGGCGCGGGCGGTGTACCCCTCCCGCAGCAGCTCACGGATGCGCTCGTAGACGATGACGTTCGCGTCGACCGCCATGCCCAGGGTCAAGACGACGCCGGCGATGCCGGGCAGGGTCAGGGTCGCCTGGAAGAACGCCATCGCCGCGAGCATCAGCAGCACGTTGAGGAGCAGGCCGAACACGGCGATCAGCCCCGAGACGCGGTAGTAGACGCCGGTGAACAGCACGACCGCGGTCAGACCGACGATGAAGGCGTAGAAGCCGCTCTCGACGGACTCCTTGCCGAGGTCGGCGCCGACGCGGATCTCGAACTCCTTGATCAGGCGGGCCGGGAGGCTGCCGCTCTTGAGCACCTTGACCAGGTCGTTGGCGGCCTCGCGCACGCTCTGACCGGGGGTCTGGCCCATGGTGATACGGACGTTGCCGCCCGGGATCCGGTCGTTGAAGATCGGGTCCGACATCACCAGGTCGTCGAGCATGATCGCCATCTTGCGACCGATGTTCTCGCCCGACATCGACTCGAAGCGGTCGGCGCCGAGGCGGTCGAGCTTGAGGTTGACCTCGGGCGTGCCGGTCTGGGCGTCGAAGCCGACGTTCGCGGTCACGATGCTGTCGCCCGTGACCTCGGCGCGCGACTTGACGACGTAGGTGCGCCACACGCTCTCCGCGGGGGCGCCGCGGCGGGTCAGGGTCTCCGCGCCGTACACGACCATGTGGGTCGAAGGCAGGCGCCACGCCGGCGGCAGGTTGTCGAAGAACTGCTCGAGGTTGGCGCGGTCGCGGGCATAGAAGGCGTAGTGCTCCTTGACGTTGGCGCCCTTCTCGTTGCCGTAGCTGCCCATCAGGTTGACGGAGATGCCCATGCCCTCGGTGACCAGGCCGGCCTCGAAGAGCGCCTGCAGGTAGGGCTTGCCGGTGTCGGCGAAGGGGGTCTCGTCGTCGACCATGCGCATCTCGAGCACGGCGGCGCGCTCGATGACCTTCAGCAGGCGGCGAAAGTCGCTCGACTCCTCGAGCACCTTGTCGCGGGCGGCCTCGGAGATGCGGAGGTTGACGACATCGGCGGCGACGGCGGTGCCGGCGTCCGCGGGGAGCAGCTCGAGCTCGAGGCCGAGGCGCTGGTCGTCGATCTTGTCGTTCTTGAGGCCGTCGGCGAAAGCGGCGCTCAGCAGGGCGCGGGCGTCGGCGCCGGCGAGGGTCAGCTTGAACGCCTCGGGCTCCTTGGCGGACTCGCTGACACTGATCTGCCCGGCACCGGCGGCGAGCAGGATCGGACGCAGCCTGGCGATCACGTCCTTGCGGGCGGCCTTGATCTCGGTGGTGGTGTCGCTGAGGCCCGGCAGCTCGATGACGATCTGGCGGTTCTTCGGGTAGATGTTCGGCTCGGCGATGCCCATCGCGTCGATGCGGCGGCGCACGGTGTCGAGGGCCTGGCTGACCGCGGAGCTGCGGTTCTCGGACAGGCGCTGCTCGATCATCTTGAGGTGGATGACGCCGGTCGCCTCGTCGGCGGTGTCGACGCGCTCCATGTCGGACAGGGCGATCGCCAGGACGTCGTCCTCGGCGGTCGCGACCTGGGCCGGGTCCGGGAACTTGATGTCGAGGCGGTCGACGCCGCGGCGCTCGATCTCGACGTCGACGCCCTTCTTCTCCTTGAAGGACGAGTCGAGCTCGCTGGCGATCTGGTCGAGCTTGTTCTCGAGGGCCTCGTCGACGGCGACCGAGTACTCGAGGTGCAGGCCGCCCTGGAGGTCGAGGCCGAGCTTGAAGCGGTTCTTGAAGTTGTCGGTCAGCCAGCCCGGCAGCTCCTTGTCACGACCGAGGATCTGGGCGATCGACGGCGTGATCATGGCGATGCTCAGGGCGAGCAGCGCGAACAGCAGCAGCGCCTTGGTCTTGAGGAAGCGACGCATGGCGGCTTAGCTCCGGACCTCGGCGCCGTCGGCCTTGACCACCGTGGGGGTGATCACCGGGGGCTCCCACTTGTCGCCGATCTCGGCCTTCAGGACCCTGATCTTGACCTTGTCGGCGATCTCGACGAACACGATCTGGTCCTCGATGCTGACCACCTTGCCGAGGATGCCGCCCGTCAGCCGCACCTGGTCGCCCTTGTCGAGCTTCGACAGCCGGGCCTTGCGGTCCTTCTCCTGCTTGCTCGCCGGGCGGATGACCAGGAAGTAGAACACCGCGACCATGAGGATGATCGGCAGGAAGCCGGTGAGGCCGCCGCCGGTCGGCGCGGCGGCTTCGGCGAGGAGGGACAGGGTGGGCGTGGCAAGCATGGCGGGCTCTCGGTCGAGGGGGGAGTATCCATCGGCGGCCAGGGCTTCTGACGGCCCGGCCGTTCGTGGGCGCGTGCAAAAACGCAGGTCCCCCGCCGGTCGCAGGGGCCTAGCAGGAAGCGCGCCGGCTGTCACCCGGGCGTCGCGGCCAGGGTGGGCGCCCGGGGCCGCTTCGAAACTGGCTCAGGTTTGGTCAGGTAAAAGTCCGTGATGATGGATGAAAACAGCGCGTCTGTCGCAGCAAAGTGGCCCGCGCGCAGGGCCGCGCGCAGCGCTCCGACCCACTGGTGGAAGAAGTACAGGTTGTGGATCGTGGCCAGACGGCCGTACAGCGGGTCGTTTTGCTCGTGGAGGTGGCGCAGGTAGGCGCGGCTGTGCAGGCGGCAGGCCCGGCACCGGCAGTCGGGGTCGGGCGGTGACGGGTCGTCGCGAAAGCGCGACTGGCGGATGTTGAGGCGCCCGGCGAAGGTGAAGAGCTGGCCATTGCGCGCGTGGCGGCTGGGCATCACGCAGTCGAACATGTCGACGCCGGAGCGGACCGCGGCGAGCAGGTCGTACGGAGTGCCGATGCCCATGACATAGCGCGGGCGCTCGGGGGGCATCAGCGGGGCGATCTCCGCGAGGGTGGCGTGCATCTGGGGGATCGGCTCGCCGACGCTGAGGCCGCCGAGCGCCAGGCCGTCGAAGGGCAGCGTGGCCAGCTCGGCGAGGTGCTCGCGGCGCAGCGCGAGGTCGGTGCCGCCCTGGACGATGCCGAAACACAGCTGGGAGGGCGCGAGGATCTGCGGGCGCAGATCGCAGGCCTGGCGGGCCCAGCGGGTGCTGCGCTCGACGGCGACGCGCATCAGCGCCGGGCTGGCGTCGCCGGGCGGGCAGTGGTCGAGGATCATGCAGATGTCGGAGCCGAGCGCGGCCTGGGTGCGCAGCACGCTCTCCGGGGTCATGCGGTGGCGCGAGCCGTCGAAGTGGGTCTGATAGTCGACCCCGCCGTCGTCGATCTTCTGCAGGCCGCGCAGGCTGAACACCTGAAAACCGCCGCTGTCGGTCAGGATCGGGCGATCCCAGCCGATCATGCGGTGCAGGCCGCCGAGCCCGGCGACGCGGGCCGAGCCGGGGCGGTGGCCGAGGTGATAGCTGTTGCCGAGGATGATCTGCGAGCCGACCTCGCGCAGGTCGTCGGGATCGAGGCCCTTGACCGCGCCGTAGGTGCCGACCGGCATGAAGCACGGGGTGTCGATCGGGCCGTGGGCGGTCCATAACCGCCCGGCCCGCGCGTCGCCCTCCTGCGCGAGGACCTCGAAGCTGCCGGGTCGCGGCGGCTCGGCGGATGCGGTTGCGGCGGATGAGGTCTCGCAGCGCAGGCCGGCGCGGGGATCGACTCGCGGGATCTCGAGCATGGCGGCGAGGCATGCCACAGCCGCGGGGCCGCCGACAAGGGCGCTCAGGCGTCCGGCCCCGGTCCGAGCAGCATGCAGTCGCCGTAAGAGTAGAAGCGGTAGCCGGCGCGCACGGCCTCACGATAGCCGGCGAGCACCCGCTCACGCCCGCCGAGGCTGCAGACGAGCATCAGCAGCGAGCTGCGCGGCAGGTGGAAGTTGGTGACGAGGTGGTCGACGATGCGAAAGCGGTGCCCGGGGGTGACGACGAGGTCGACGGGGCCGTGAAACGGGACCAGCTCGCCGTGCGCGGCGGCGACGGCCTCGAGGGCGCGCGTGGCCGTGGTGCCGAGGGCGACGATCGGGCGGCCATCGCGGCGGGCCGCGAGGATGCGTGAGGCGGCCTCGGTCGAGATCTCGGCCTCCTCGGCGCCGACCCGATGTTGGCTGACGTCGGCGGCCTCCATCGGCAAGAAGGTCCCGGGGCCGACGTGCAGGGTGATGCGCACGAGGTCGAGGCGCGCGAGCACCTCGGGCTCCCAGTGCAGGCCTGCGGTCGGGGCGGCGACGGAGCCCGGCTGGGTGGCGTAGAGGGTCTGGTAGCGCTCGGCGTCGCGGGCGTCGGGTCCGGCCTCGCGGCGGATGTAGGGCGGCAGCGGGACCTCGCCGGCGCTGGCCAGAGTCGGCAACAGTTCACCGCCGAGGACCTCGAACCGGCGCGCCCGCGGGTCGATCGGATCGAGGCCGCGGTAGACGCACTCGAACTCGCCCTGGCCGCGGGGACCATGGGTCAGGCGAAGGCCCTCACGCAGGTGCTTCGCGCCGCGCACCCACGCGCGAAAGCCGGCGCCGATGCCGAGTCCCGGGCGCGGATCGCAGACCAGGAGCTCGAGCCTGCGGCCGGTCTCGCTGGTGAGGAAGAGCCGCGCCGGCACGACCCGCGAGTCGTTGACGACCACCAGCGCCCCGTCGGGCAGCCAGCGCGGCAGCTCGCGGGCGTGGCTGTGCTGCCACGGCGGCACCTCGCCCGGCGCCCCGAGCACGAGCAGGCGCGCGTCCCCGCGGGTCGCAGCCGGCTGCTGGGCGATCTGCTCGGCGGGCAGATCGAAGTCGAAGGCCTCGGGTCCAGGCATGTGGGCGGCCCGGTGCATGGCACAGCCGCGCGGGCGACACAAGGGTCGCGCGCGATCGCCTGCGCGAAGCGGTCGGGCGGGGTCGCGCGCGCGGGTGGCGACGCCAGGTCACCGGTGTCATGCTGCGCCGATGCCCCGCCCTCGCCTGCTCGCTTGTACGGCCGCCGCGGCGCTGTTCTGGGGCCCAGGCCAGGCCGATGCGGGCGAGAAGACGAGGACCGGCGAGAGCTCGGCGCAGCGGCTGCATCGCAAGGGCGTGCACTGCATGGAGGAGATCGAGCGGCCCGAGTGCGCGATCGAACACTTCGAGGCGCTGATGGACGAGCGCACCGAGGAGCGCGAGCTGATCACCGATGGCCTGCTGCGGCTGATCAAGCTCCACGAGAAGGCCGGCGACGACGATGCCGTGCACGCGGTGATGCGGCGCTTCTGGGAGGCCGGGCGCGGCAAGCTGCGCCGCGGTCACCTGCCGTACACGACCCGCTTCTTGCCGCGTGACTTCGATATCGTCGGCGCGGCGTACATGCAGCGCATGCTCGCGGCCCCGCTGGCGAAGCGCATCCCGTCCGAGCTGAGCGAATACGTGATCACCTGCGACGAGGACCGGCGCAAGGAGCTCGAGGACCTGCTGCTGCTGCGCAAGGCCCAGACCCGCGCGAAGCTCAAGAATCAGTCGCTGCAGGTGGCGCTGACGGAGATCAGCGCCGAGGAGCGCAAGCAGGCGGCCAAGCGCAGTAAACGGGCCGAGTCGCGGGACAAGCAGCGGCCGCGCCCGCCCAAGCCGGTGTTCGCCGACGGCATCTGTGCGACGGCGACGGCGTTCGGCGAGCCGAGCCCGGCGACCTGGAAGCGGATCGCTATCGGCTTTCACCACGGCGACTGGCGCCGCTCCGCCGCGGTGGTCGAGCTGTCCGGCCTGGCCGCGAGGATCAGCGCGGGCGTGGCAGCCGGTCGCCTGAGCCCGGCGGGCGCGAACACCTGGACGCTGGTCGGGCGCCGCTACGAGGACCAGGCGGTCCAGCTCGCCAGCTTCGAGCTCGACGAGCTGGTGATCGCACCGGAGGCGCTGATGCGGGAGATCGCCGCCAGCCACCGCAGCGGCAAGCGCAGCCTGGCAAAGGAGGTCGACCGCCTCGTCGCCGGGGTGCCGGTCGACACCGGCTTCTTCGCCGTGGCCACCGAGCGAGCGGTCCACGACCTCGGCTTCTCGGGCATGTCGAAGGGCCGGCGAAAACTGCTCGAGCTGCTGCTGCCGCACCCGGAGGGCGTGCAGATCGCCGGCGTGGTCCACGAGTACTTCGGCCTGTTCATGCGCATGCCGACCGACACGCCGGTCAAGGCGGGCATGCTCGTCGACATCGTCCGCCGCATGATCACCAGCCAGGCCGACGCCGACGAGGATACCGCCGAGAACCTGCGCCTCCTCGACGTCGCCCAGGCCAGCGACAAGCGGGCCCTGCTGCTCGGGTATGTGCTGTCGCTCGGGCAGATCGAGACGATGCTGCTCGACTGACGAGCTCGCCGCCGGCCCGCCACGCTCCTGAACGCGGACGAGATCGCCGCCGGCTCGCGGTGGCGCGCCAGCTGTGGCAGGGTTGCTCAGTGGCCACCCTGCTGTCCTGCGCCCTGCTCGGCTCCCTGCTCGCGCCCGTGAGTGCGAGCTCGCCGCCAACCACTTCGACGACTCAGGCAGCCTCCTACGGTCCGGCCGAGGCCGATGCGGATCTCGATCGGGTGCTACACGAGCGCGGTCGCCCGTACCTCGAGGCGCGCGCCCGGCTCGAGGCCCATCCCGCGCTCACGGCCCCGGCGGTGGCCACCCGCCTGCGCCAGATCCCCGCACCGACGGTCGCGGAGGAGCGGCGCCTGCTCGCGCTACTGTCGGGCATGGCCCGGCCGGAGGACCTTGAGGTGTTCGCCGCGCAGCTGCGC
>NZ_JACCSO010000051.1 GCF_013812955.1 Nannocystis sp.
TACACCGGCACCCCGGCAAGGATGATGGCGAACGTCACCCCCGTCTTCCGGGGCTCCGTCACCATGGCGTTCCCCATCATCCCCAGCGAGGCGAGGAGGAAGAGCGCCGGGGTTATCGGGTAACCCAGCGTCCGGTAGGGGCGCTCCGCGTCGGGTCGGCGCTTCCTGAGGATGTAGACGCCCGCCACCGCCATGGCGTAGAAGGGCCACACCCCGAGTACGAACATGTCGGCGAGGGCCGCGAAGTCGTTCTGCAACACGTATATGACCGAAAGCGTCGCAGCCATCCAGATCGCGACCGATGGGGTCTTGAACCGCGGCGAGACCCGGGCGATGATCGGGAAGAAGAGTCCCCGATCGGACAGCGCGAATATCACCCGCGGGCCGGTCATCACCGAGCCGTTGGCCGACCCGAACGTCGAGACCATCACGATCCCCGAGATGATCGCCGCCCCCGCTGCCCCGAAGATCGGGATCCGCTCGGCAGCCGTCGCGGCCACCAGCGGCACGCCAGGCATCTCCGACGCCGGGACCAGGTAGAGGTACGCCGCATTGATCAGGAGGTAGATCACCACGATTGCCGCCGTGCCCAGGATCAACGCCTTGGGAAGGGTTCGGCCCGGGTCACGGATCTCGCCCCCCACGAAGGAGAGGTTCGACCAGCCATCGTAGGTCCACATCACCGGCACCAGCGCCGTGAAGATCGCCGAGCTGGTGACGATTCCCACCCCGGTAGCGGTGAAGTTTGCCGATGACCCGTCCCCCGCGGTGAACGCGAACAGCGAGAGCCCGACGAGCGCGCCGTACTTGAGGACCGTGGTGACATTCATCAGCGCCGAGGCATAGGAGACGCCGAGATAGTTGAGCATCGCGATCACCACGATCGTCCCCGCAGCGACGTACCGAACCTCCTGCGGTGACAGCGCGATGAAGTGGCCGAGATATTCAGCGAAGATCGTGGAGATCGCCCCGATCGCCGCGGCGCGGATCACCGTCATCTCCGCCCACCCAAAGAGGAAGGCGGGGAGCGGACCCCATGACTCGAGGAGGTAGGCGAAAATTCCCCCCGACCGCGGGAACATCCCCGCCAGCTCCGCCACCGCCAGCGCACCGGTGAGCGTGACGACCCCGCCCAGCACCCAGACCAGCAGCATCGCCTGCGGATCGCCGAGCGTGGTGGCCACCGCCGCCGGCACCCGGAATATTCCGCTGCCGATGGTGGTCCCGATCAGGATTGCCACCGCGCTCCATAGCCCGATGTTGCGCGGCAGCCGCTCCTCTGGGGCCGGGCCAGCGTGTGTCATGCGTCGTCTCCGAGTCGCCGGGGAAGGCAGTCGCTTGAGGGGGGTACGGCAGCCGGGTAAGTTGCTGTCGTGAAATTGTAACCGCAAACCCGGAGCAGGGAGAAGCGAGAAGGGAGAAGGGAGAAGCGAGGGCCGGCGCGGCCCCCCGGATTCGTTCCTCCCTCTCTTCCCTATTCTCTCATCTCTGACCTCGCTTCTCTCTTCTCACTTCTCTCTTCTATCTTCTCATTCCCGAGTTCTGATGATTCACGCTGCCGCTGCTGCTCGCTCCCCATCGCTCGTCGCCGACCTGGTGACGCTCACCAAGCCGCGGATCATCTCGCTACTCCTGGTCACGACCGTGGCACCGATGTTCATCACCCCCGTGGGGCTGCCGTCGCTCGGCCTGATCGGCTGGGTGACGCTCGCAGGGTACCTGATGGCCGGCGGCGCCAACACGATCAACATGTGGTTCGACCGCGACATCGACGATCGAATGGCGCGCACTCGCCTGCGCCCGATCCCGTCGGGCCGGCTGCCGGCTGCCGCTGCACTTCTCTTTGGCATCTCGCTCGGGGCCGCAGCGTTCACGATCTTCTGGGTATTCGTCAACCCGCTGAGTGCGTGGCTCGCGCTTTCCGGCCTGCTGTTCTACGTGTTCATCTACACCATCTGGCTCAAGAGAACGAGCCCGCAGAATATCGTGATCGGCGGCGCTGCCGGGGCCTTTCCGCCCCTGGTGGGCTGGGCCGCGATGACCAACTCGGTCGACCTCGGTGCGCTCTACCTCTTTGCGATTGTCTTCTACTGGACGCCGCCGCACTTCTGGGCGCTCGCCCTCAACAAGCAGCGCGACTACGGCGCGGCGGGCGTGCCGATGATGCCCAATGTGCATGGTGAAGTCGAGACCAAGCGGCAGATGCTGATCTACACCCTGATGCTGATTCCACTCACCATCATGCCGGTGTTCGTCGGCGTCAACGGCATCCTCTACGGCGTGATCGCGGTCGCACTCGGCGCCCGCTTCATCCAGCTCTGCTGGAAGATCTGGCGCGAGGACGGCGTCACACCCACCACGTGGGTGCTCTACAAGTATTCGCTGGTGTACCTCGCGGTGCTCTTCGTCGCGATGGCCGTCGACCGCGTGGTGCCGTTCGGGCACTTCGTCCCACCGTCCGAACACGTCTTCCTCCGCCGGGGAGACATCCCCGTCGTTCCTCCCGTCATGACTCACGAGGGTCACTGACCTGAAGCGAATGCCGCGGGTCTCCCTCCGCCCCCTGTTGCGCCTCTGGCCACGGGTGCGGCCGTATCGTGGCGGACTCGCGATCGCCACCATCGCGCTCCTCCTGGCCTCGGCGATCTCCCTCGCCTTCCCGCAGGTGGTGAGGTATCTCCTCGACGCCGCGTTCGAGCGTCGCGACCGCAGCCGGCTCGACCGGATCGCCCTCGGCATGCTCCTGATGTTCGTGGTGCAGGCGGTCCTCAACTACATCCAGACCTACTGGCTCTCGGCTACCGGCGAGCGGGCCGTCGCCGGACTGCGGCGTGAACTCTTTGCCAAGCTGCTCTCGATGCCCCCGGCGTTCTTCGCCGACCGTCGCACCGGCGAGCTGACGTCGCGCCTTGGCGCCGATATCGGCCTGCTCCAGGGCGTAATGGGCCATCAGGTGGCCGAGATCTCGCGCCAGTTCCTCGCCCTGGTGGGCGGGATCGTGGTGCTCACCCTGATGGAACCCCGCCTGATGCTCACCGCGCTCTCGGTGGTGCCGATCGTGATCGGCTCAGCGGTCTTCTTCGGGATGCGGCTCAAGAAGATCTCCACCAGCGTGCAGGACCAGGTGGCGCAGGCCACGGCGCAGGCCGAGGAGGCATTCTCGCAGATCCGGGTGGTGCAGGGATTCGCGCAGGAAGGGGCGGAGCGGGAGCGTTACGGATCGCGCATCGCACGGGTGATCGAACGGGCCCTGCAGCGGGCCCACGTGCGGGCGATGTTCTTTGCCGTCCTCACCATCACCACCTTCGGCGCAATCACAGCGGTGGTCTGGCAGGGCGGCGTGATGGTGCTGAACAACGACCTCACTGCCGGGGGCCTTGTCGCGTTCATGCTCTATACCGTCACCATCGCCGCCGCCATCGGGGCACTGGCGACATCATTTTCATCGTTCCAGGAGGCGATTGGCGCTGCGGAAAGGGTTTTCGAGCTGCTCGAGACCGATGTCGGGATTTCCGACCCGCCAAGCCCCACTGAACTCCATCGTCCAGTGCTGGGAGAGGTGGAGCTGCGGGATGTGGTCTTCCGTTATCGACCTGGCGCCGGCGACCCGGTCCTCGATGGTCTCTCGCTCCGGATCTCGCCCGGCGAGGTCGTGGCGGTCGTGGGGGCCTCGGGGGCCGGCAAGACCACGATCTCGTCGCTCTTGACGCGCTTCTGGGACGTCGACGAGGGGTCGGTACTCCTGGATGGCGTCGACGTACGGGAGCTCCGCCTCCACGATCTGAGAAGGGTGGTCGGCACGGTGCCGCAGGACCCCGCGCTCTTTGCCGGGTCGGTCCGGGACAACATTGCCTATGCCCGACCCGATGCAAGCGCCGAGGCGGTGACGGCGGCAGCGGAAGTGGCCAACGCGCACGAGTTCATCACCCGGCTGCCGCTCGGTTACGACACGATTGTTGGCGAGCGCGGGATCAAGCTCTCGGGTGGGCAGCGGCAGCGGATCGCCATCGCGCGCGCGGTGCTGAAGAACCCGGCGGTGCTGGTTCTCGACGAGGCCACCAGCGCGCTCGACAACGAGAGCGAGCGACTGGTAGAGGCGGCGCTGGAGCGACTGCTGGTTGGGCGCACCACGCTGATCATTGCGCACCGGCTGAGCACGGTGCAGCGGGCCGACCGGTTGGTCGTGATGGATGGTGGTCGGATCGTGGAGGAAGGCACCCACGCCGAGCTGCTGAAGCACGGCGGCATCTACTCCCGTCTCTTCCAGATGCAGTGGCGGGGCGGTGAGGATCTGGCGGTGGCGCTGTCGATGATGAAGGAGGAGGGGGTCTAGGCTGACGGAGAAGGGAGAAGGGAGAAGGGAGAAAACTGAGCGGCGAGCTGGGCGTGGATACGGGTTTTCGCGAACGTAGTGCCCCGCTACCCCTTCTCCCTTCTCCCTTCTCCCTTCTCCCTTCTCCCTTCTCCCTTCTCCCTTCTCCCTTCTCCCTTCCCTTCTCCCTTCTCCCTTCCCCCTTCTCCCTTCTCC
>NZ_JACCSO010000058.1 GCF_013812955.1 Nannocystis sp.
GTGGTGGCGGTGGCAGCTCCCCGTCGCCCAGCTCCTTCTCCACGCCGATCGGCGGCGGTGGTGGTGGCGGCGGTGGTGGTCACCAGCCGTCGGCCCAGGGCAACAGCGAGGGTTCGGGCCTGATCGACATCCGCTCGATGGGCGCGATGCTCGGCGGCGGTGGCGGCGGTGGCGGTGGTGGCGGCGAGGACGACCGCGACGATTCGATGCTCCCGAGCTTCGGCGGGACCGGCTTCGGCGGTCTCGCGGCGGCCCCCCTGCTCACGGCGTCATCGCCGACGACCGCGGCCGTCGAGCCCGTGACCCCCGAGCCGCAGCGCAGCCAGGCTCCTCTTTACGCGATCATCGTGCTGCTCGTGCTCGCCATCGGCGGCGGCGCGGCCTACGTGTTCACCCGTCCGCCGCCGGCGCCGGAGCGGATCGTCGAGACTCGCGTCATCCAGGCTGCGCCCGTTCCGGTCGACAAGGACGACAAGGACGACAAGGACGACAAGAAGAAGGACGACAAGGAAGAGGACGGCGACGAGGGCGCCGCTGCCGAGGCCGGCGACGTCGCCGCGGATCCGGGCGACAAGAAGGGCACGACCGCCAAGAAGACCGACAAGAAGGGCGTCGTCAGCAAGACCGATCCGAAGAAGACCGACGCCAAGGTCGACAGCAAGACCGACGAGCCCAAGAAGGTCGACGCCAAGCCGAAGGAGGACGACATCTCGGTCGAGTGCCTCCTCGATCCCACGAAGTGCAAGAAGGGCGGCGGCGGCGGCGGCGGCGGCACCAAGCCGCCTCCGGACTCCAATCTGCCGGAGAAGCTCGAGCTCGCCGACATCAAGGCGGGCACCGATGCCACCAAGGCGGCGGCCAGGTCCAACTGCGCCGGCAAGGCGAAGGGTGGCGAGAAGGTGAAGATCAAGCTCTCGATCGCGGGCCCCTCGGGCACCGTGCAGAGCTCGACGCCCGACGACGACGGCGGCAACGCGCCGCTGGCCTCCTGCGTCGCCGGTGAGCTCAAGAAGTCGACCTTCAAGAAGGTCCAAAAAGAGGTCATCGGTACGGTCGTGTCGGTCTCGTTCTGAGCACCTGCACGTCTGACTGGTCGAAGCCGCCCCCCGTGGGCGGCTTCGGTCGTTTAAGCCGATGAGCCGATGAGCCCATGATGATCCCCGAATCGGCATCAGGGGCATCCGGCACTCTGCTCGGCGCGCGAGTCTGGCGGTGTCGGGATCGGTGGTCTTTCGCCGCAGCAGCGAGGAGCCCGCCGCGGCGTCGGAGGACCGGCGCAGTACTGAAGCCGCGAAGTGATCTGAGGACTAGGCAGCGCCGTTGTTTTACGGCAGGGTGATGGCGCGGTTCGTGCGTCTCGCCGTCGTTGCACGCCCCGCAAGTCTTCGCCGGCCGCGATGCGTTGACCGCCCAGGCTGTGCAACCCCGGCCTCGTCCGTCGTCCGCTCAGGAGTTAACCAACGCCATGTCCAACACCGAGAACTCAGCCCTCATCGCCCTCAGCGAACTCAAGAACCTCGAGGCCAACCGTGTGGCCGACATCGCGTCGCAGAAGCAGGCCAAGGAGGACTCCGAACGCCGCGCTCGTGAGGACGCGGAGCGGCGCGCCCGTGAGGAGGCCGAGCGCATCGCCAAGACGGAGGCCGAGCGCCTCGCGCGGCTCGCCGCCGAACAGGAAGCCCGCGACCGCGAGGAGCGCCTGCGCCTGCAAGAGGCCGACCTGCGCGCCCGGGCCGAGCAGGAGGCTCGCCTGAAGGAGGAGCAGATGCGCCTCGACGCCCAGGTCAAGCTGGCCGAGAAGAAGGCCAAGCCGGTGTGGCTGTTCGCCATGCTCGGCGTCCTGGTCCTCGGCCTCGGCGGCGGTGGCTATTACTTCTACAAGTACACCGAGGAGCAGGCCGAGGATACCCGCCAGAAAGAGGCGGCGGCCGCGGTCGCCAAGGCGGCCCAGGACAAGGCGAACGCCGAGCAGAAGGCCGCGATGGATGCGCTGATGGCCGAGCTCAAGGGCCTCAAGGAGGAGCAGAACCGCCTCGAGGGTGAGCGTAAGAGCCTGGCCGAGAAGCTCGATACGGTCACCGACGAGACCGAGCGCCAGCGCCTGATCAACGCGCAGAAGGATCTCGAGGACAAGATCGCCGACAACAAGAAGAAGCAGACCACCAAGAAGCCCAGCGACAGCGGCGAGGCCAAGCCCGAGAAGTCCAAGGGCGGCATCACCGTCAAGAAGAACGTCGACGACCCGCTCGACGGCCTCTGAGCTGCGGCGCCGCTGCTGCTGGCGCGCCTGCAGGCACTCGCTGCAGGCACTCGCTGCAGGCGCGCCCGCTCCCGGTGCACTCGCTGGCCCTCACCAGCCATCGGATCAGACCCGGGCGCCGCGCAGGGAAAGCCTCTTGCCCGGCGCCTGGATCTTTGTTAGTAAGGCCGCCCATCGCTTCCGGCCTGGTAGCCAAGTGGTAAGGCAGAGCTCTGCAAAAGCTCTATACGCCGGTTCAATTCCGGCCCAGGCCTCTCGAAGCCCCCGCCAGCATTGCTCGCGGGGGCTTCGTTCTTCGGTGGTCGATCCGACCGGCTCGTATGGTCGATCGTCGTGGGCGTGGGCGCGACCGTGGACGGCGTGCTCGCGTGCGGAGGCGCCGTCCGCGTAGCCCCGCTGCAGCAAGGGCCAGCGACGAGCGCATGAACAATGTTCCATTCGCTTGGATCGACCGCCAGGAGCCACGCGAGGGTCCAGGCGCCGTGTTTGGGCTCATGGCTCCCGGGCTAAAGAGGGGGAGACATCCGGCGGCGCCGCGGCTACCATCGAGGGGCTTCTCGAGGATCCCCGCAGGCATGATCGCCTCGCGGGCATGATGGCCCATGAATACCCGGCGACCTGCTGCACGTGCATCGGCTCCCAGCGAGACCTCGTCTGCGGTCGACCCGCTGATCGGCGCCACGATCGCGGGCCGTTACACGATCCGCCAGCTGCTGGCGCGCGGTGGGGTCGGGCTCGTTTATCTCGCGCATCAACGCGACCCCGACCGCGAGGTCGTCGTCAAGGTGCTCGCGCCCAACTGGATCGACAACACCGAGGCCGTCCAGCGCTTCGAGCGTGAGGGCCAGCGCCTCGGCGCCGTCCAGCATCCGAACATCGTCAGCCTGTACGACTGCGGCCACGAGAACGGCGTCGCCTACCTGGCGATGGAGTACCTGGTCGGCGAGCTGCTGGGCGACTATCTGACGCGCAAGGGCGGCTTCCTCGGCGTCGAGGAGTTCGTGCCGATCGCCGCGCAGATCCTCAAGGGCCTCGGCTACGCCCACTCGCGCGGGATGATGCATCGTGACATCAAGCCCAGCAACATCATGCTGTGCGTCCGCAAGGGGCGGGCCAACTTCGTCAAGATCCTCGACTTCGGCATGGCGAAGCTGATCGCCGGCGAGCAGGACATCACGACCGAGCAGATCGTCGGCACCGCCAACTACCTGTCGCCCGAGCAGATCAAGGGCGAGGCCGTCGACGCGCGCGTCGATGTGTACGCGCTCGGGGTCCTGTTCTATCGCATGCTCAGCGGCCGGACCCCCTTCGAGGCCGACAACAACCCGGCGATCTTGTACAAGCACGTGAACGATCCGGCGCCCGCGCTCGAGAGCGTGCTGCCGCCCGGCCACGGGGTGCCCGCGGGCCTGATCGAGATGATCATGCAGTGCCTGGCCAAGGAGCCCGACGCCCGACCCTCGGACGCCGACGCGATGGTCGAGGGCCTGATCGATTGTGTGCAGGCCTCGATGTTCCACCTGCCGCTCGCCGACAGCTCGACGACCGGCGGCTTCGTGTCCGCGGCCTCGATGACCGGCGATCCGATCCAGCCCCAGGAGATCTCGAGCGCCAGCCTGTCGCGCGCCGCGGCGCTGGCCGCCGTCCGCGATCGCCCGCCGACCCTCAAGCGAACCCGTCCGCAGACCCTCGGCCGCCTGAAGCCGCCGCCGATGCTCGCCCCGGAGGCAGTCAACGCCATCATCACCCTCGAGGCGACCCCCGTCGCCACCCCGGGCGGCAACTGGGGCCTGATCGCCGGCGCCGTGATCGCCCTGCTGGTCGGAGGCATCGTCGCCGCGGTCTATGTGCTCGGAGATAGCGGCGCCTCCTCGTCGGCGGCCGCGTCCAACGGCGTCGGCGTCGCAAACCCAGCGGCCGACGAGGCGCACCTCGAGGCGCTGCTCAGCGAGGTCGAGTCCGACATCATGGACGGCAACTTCGAGAAGGCCCGCACCAGCCTCGACAGCGCCGCGGCCGACCTCGAGACCCTGCCCAAGCTCAAGGCCCGCGCCGAGCGCCAGCGCGACCGCATCGCCGTCGCCACCACCTACGCCAGCGCCCAGCGGCTCGAGAAAGAGGGCAAGCGCGGCCCGGCCCTCAGCGCCTATCAGGACATCCTCGCCATCGACCCCTCCCATGTCGACGCCCGCAGCGCGCTCGCTCGCCTGCGCGAGGCCGAGGCGGCCGATACCAGCAAGACGGCGCCGCCGGTGACGCCGCCGCCGAGCGAGCCAAACAAGCCCGGGCGACGCGGCACGAAGCCCGTCAAGGTCGCGAGCGACACGGGCGCCGACCCGGGCGCCCAGACGCCGCCACCCGAAGTTCCCACCGAGCCGCCGCCGCCACCCGTCGAGGACGACGGCCCATTCTTGCCGGTCGCCAAGAAAGACGACGGCGGGATCTTCCTGCCGGTCGGAGGAAAAAAGTGATGCTCGTGCACTCCAACATCGCACACAGGGCCGTGTCGCTGCTGGCATCGGCCTCGCTGGTCCTTTGTGCAGGTACTTCGGGACATGTCCTGGCGGCCAGCCAGGCTCCGGCCGCTAGCACCGGCGCTTCCGCTAGCACCGGCGCTTCTTCGGCGTCGTCGCAAGCCCCCGCCCCGGGCACCGCCGCCGACCTCAGCGGCCAGGCGATCGAGCGCTTCAAGGCGCGCGACTACGACGCCGCGGCGCGGCTGTTCGAGCAGGCTTACGCCCTCGACCCAAACCCCAACTACCTGTTCAACGTCGGCCGCGTCTACGAGGAGAAGGGCGACATCCGCAGCGCGGCTGATTATTACCAGCGCTTCGTCAAGGAGCCCGGCGTGGAGATCGAGTCCCGCGAGCTCGCGCTGCAGCGCCTGCGAGTGCTGCGCGCGATCCTCCACGAGACGGATCCGGAGCCGGGGCAGCCCGCCACCGCGACCCCGGGTCCGCAGGCCGAGGCGACCCCGCCGGCCGCCAGCCCCGGCGCCGACGAGCCCAACCGCAGCAAGTCGATGCGCCTCGGCGGCTTCGCGCTGATCGGCGTCGGCGCCATCTCCGTGGTCGTCGGCGGCGTCTTCGGCGGCTTGACCCTCGCCAAGAAGAACGAGCTCGACGACGCGCACATGGCCGACGAGCGCAAGGCCCTCGCAAACGAGGGCAAGTCCTTCGCCCTGGTCTCCGATGTCACCCTGTTCACCGGCGCGGCCCTGGCCGTCACCGGGCTCGTGCTCGTGCTCGTCGCTCGCAAGTCTCGCAGCCCCAAGCGCAGCGCCCTCGCCCCCAGCGTCGGCCGCGGTCACGCCGGCCTCACCTGGAGTCTGCGCTTCTAGTCGGTCGCTCACTTGATCCTTAACCTCGCCCCCGGAGCTCCCATGTCCAAGCTCAATGCAACCCTCGGCCTCGGCCTCGGCCTGTCCGCTGCCGTCGGGGCGGTGCTCGGCGCCTGCTCC
The DNA here is from genome assembly GCF_013812955.1 of Nannocystis sp. Classification (GTDB taxonomy): domain Bacteria; phylum Myxococcota_A; class Polyangia; order Nannocystales; family Nannocystaceae; genus Nannocystis. The sequence continues at coordinate 5,721 of NZ_JACCSO010000058.1, forward strand.
CTCGCCGTGGATTTCGCGGAGTGTCGCAACGACGGCGATTGCCTGACCTCGGGCGGCCAGGGGCAGTGCATCGCCGGTCGCTGCGTCGATCCGCCCGCCGGCTCGAGCTCGAGCACCGCGGACCCGGGCACCAGCACCGGCACGCCGACCACCGGGGTGACGGAGCCGGGCAGCAGCGGCGACAACAGCACGACCACCACCGGCGGCACCACCGAAGCCATCACCGGCACGGACACGGACCCCGACACCGATACGACCACCGGTCCGCTGGCCTGCACCCTCAACACCGAGTGTGAGGCGGAGCTCGGCCTCGGCAACCTCTGCATCGCCGGCAGCTGCGTCAGCGCGCTGACCGAGGACTGCACCAAGCTGGTGTGGCCGGGCAAGGGGCACTCGCACGACAAGGTGGTGCTGATCGGCTCGTCGATCGCGATCAGCGAGCCCTTCGCCAGCCTGACGGTGCCGCTGCAGAACGCGGTGCAGCTGGCGATCGAGGACTACAACGCGACCACCGACCTCCCGGGCGGCAACAAGATCGCCTGGATCGCATGCGACGACCACGGCAGCGTCGACGGGGCGCGGGCCGTCGCCCAGCATTTGACCGGCACCCTGCAGATCCAGGCGCTGGTCGGCCCGCTGTTCAGCGAACAGGTGCTCACGGTCGCCAAGGAGGTCGCGATCCCGGCCGGCGTGTTCATGATCACCCCGACGGCGACCGCGAAGTCGATCACCATCCTGGAGGACGACGACCTCGTGTGGCGCCCGATCGCCAGCGACGTCTACCAGTCCAACGCGCTCGCGGACCGCGTGCTCGCGCTCGCCGACCCGGCGGCCACCAAGGTGGCGATGCTCGGCAAGGACGACGAATACGGCAAGGGCATCATCAGCGACGTGACCAAGCGGCTGAGCCCGCTGCTCAAGGCCGGCTTCAAGAGCTGGGCCTACCCGGACCCGGTCACCTTGCCCCCGGACGAGCTCAAGGCCGAGTACGCGAAGATCCTCGGCGACGCCTGGGGCGGCGTCGGCACGCATCCCGACACGCTGCTGTTCGCGGGCACCAGCGAGGTCACCAACCTCGTGCTCGGCATCATGAGCGCCTGGGGCGCGGAGAACCCGAACCCGTTGCCGCCGCGCCTCATTGTCACCCACGGCGCCGTCCCGATCATGGAGACGATCGTCAACCTCGCGCCGGTGAGCCTCAAGGGCCTGTTGATGACGACCGTCGAGGGGGTGGCGCCGTCGATCTTCGACCAGCAGAACTTCGAGGCCTTCAACCTGCGCTACCGCCTGCGCTTCGACGGCATCGACTCGGTCACGGCCGGCTCGCTCAGCTACGACGCGGCGATGGTCACCATTCTGGGCATCGCCGGCATCCCGCAGGGTGACGAGATCAACGGCGCAGCGATCGCCAAGAACATGACCCGGCTGGTCGACAAGAAGGGCACCCCGGTGTCCTTCGGCGACGTCGACGGCACCAAGCTGACCTTCATCGAGAAGGCCCACAACGCCCTGATCACCAACCTGAGCGTCGACCTCAAGGGCGTCAGCGGCGAGCTGGACTTCGACCTGACCACCGGCGAGGTGCGCACCGACGTGGTCGGCTGGGGCCTGGTCCCGAAGGACGGCATGCCCGACGTCCCGGTCCTGACACCGAAGCGGATCTACAAGTTGAAGCCGCCTCCCGCCGAGGCCGGGGACTGGATCGACCTGCCGTGACGTGTGCCGCCGCTGCTCGCCCGGGAACGCTGTCCTCGGGCGTTCAGCCGGCGATCTGCGGGCGACGATGGATACACACGGACATTCGCTGACAGATCCGGCGCCGCTGAGATAAGCTCGGCGATGTGGAGCAGCGCAGCGCGAGAGGGCCGCGGCGGGTCGAAACGATCGCCCGGGACCCGCAGCCCGGGACGACGATCGGACGCTACACGATCGTCAGGTTGATCGCCCGCGGCGGCGTCGGCCTCGTGTACCTCGCGCGCCAGAGCATCAGCAACGCCGCGGTCGTGGTCAAGGTGCTCGCGGCCAACATGGTCGGCGACACCGAGACCAGCGCCCGCTTCGATCGTGAGGCCCAGCGCCTGCGCGGCATACAGCACCCCAACATCGTGTCGATGGTCGACTACGGCCACGCCCACGGCTCCGCGTACCTGGTGATGGAGTACCTGCAGGGCGAGCTGCTGAGCGCCTATTTGACGCGCAAGGGTCGCCTCGGGCTGGTCGACTTCGCGCCGATCGCCGCGCAGATCTTGAAGGCCGTCGGCTACGCGCACAGCCAGGGGCTGATGCACCGCGACCTGAAGCCGACGAACATCATGCTCTGCACCCGCAAGGGTCGGGCCAACTTCGTCAAGATCCTCGACTTCGGGATGGCGAAGCTGGTCGAGGGCGAGCGCGACATCACCTCCGAGCAGATCGTCGGCACCGCCAACTATCTCTCGCCGGAGCAGATCCGCGGCGAAGCCACCGACGCCCGCGTCGACGTCTATGCGATCGGCGTGACCTTCTATGCGCTGCTGTGCGGTCACCTCCCGTTCCAGGCCGACAACAACGCGGCCCTGTTGTACAAGCACGTGCATGAGGCCCCGCCGCCGCTCGCTGGCGCCCTGCCACCCGGTCACGACATCCCGCAAGGGCTGATCGAGCTGGTCCACCGCTGCCTCGCCAAGGACCCGATCGTGCGGCCGATCGACGCCAACGCCGTCGTCGAGGCGCTGATCGCCTGCGTGCCGGCGACGCTGTTCCACCTGCCGGTCGCCGACGGCAGCGCGCCCTCGGCGTCCTCCTCCTACGCGATGTTGCCGCTCGAGGACGCCGCGCCCGCCGAGTTCGCGGAGGACGACTTCGAGGATCAGCCGGAGGACGAACCCGAAGATCCGTCGAACCAGCTCACCCGTCCGGTGGCTTCGCTGCACCAGCGTGGCCGCGGCCGCGGTCGCAACGCGCCGAATCACGCCGCGCCGAATCACGCCGCGCCGAGCCACGCCGCATCGAACCACCCCGCGCCGTCGAACCACCCCGCGCCGTCGAACCACGCCGCGCCGTCGAACCACGCCGCGCCGTCGAAGGCGTCGTCAGGGAACCACCCGTTTCTGAATCAGGCGTCGTCGAGGCGTCCGGTGACCGCTCCGCTGGCGCCGATCGAGGCCCCGGCGAACGCGGGTCGCCTGTGGCTGGTGCTCGCCGGGGTGGTCCTGTTGTTGATGGTCGCCATCGGCATTTTGGTGCTGTCGAGCGGGAAGCACGGCCCGGCGGCGGCGAGCGGCGCGACGACGGAGTTTCAGG
>NZ_JACCSO010000529.1 GCF_013812955.1 Nannocystis sp.
GGGCTGGCGGGTGGGCTGGCGCTGGCGCGGGTGCTCAGCAGCGCAGCAAGGCAGGCGCCGGCGGGTACGAGCCGGCGCGCCCGGCGGAGGCCGGGGCAGGATGCGAGGCTGGACGCGACGCTGGCCGTACGGACGGCTGCGGGGCTGGCAGCGGCGGTTGGATTGTTGGGGCGCGCGAGCGCGGCCCCGGTCGTGGGGGTCGTGGGGACGATGGCGAGTGAACTCCCGTCTCACCGGGGTCGCCATGCCGGCGTCTCTCCTTATGAGGAGAGGGCACGGCAAAGCGACCTGCCGCCCTGTCGGGGCGGGTGGAGCGCAGGCAGGTCTCCTGGCTGACGGGTCATCCTCGATCGGCGCCTTCCCACGACCCTGGGGTCGCAGTGGCGATCTGCCGATCTCGTCGCCGCTCACAGTGGCGGGAGCCGCGTCGGTCTTGCACCGACTTCCCTCTTTCGCGGCCGGGACAAGGTGCCCCGGCTCGACCAAACGCTCGCGTGGATTGTCAAAAAACCGCGCTCCTTGTCGCTCGCGAGAACAGGCCTGTCAACCCGCGGTTTTTCTCACGTGCTATATGGTATTGTGCGAGATAATTGCCTGAGACCGCGCCTGCGATGGCGTTATCTTGGAATTACGCTCGTGATGAGGTCCCTTCTCACCGGATCTTTGTCGTTGCAAGACCCACAAAAAGCCCTAAGGTGCCAAAACATGCGAAACACGACCTCGACCTCGACCTCCTGTGTCCTGCTGACCGTGATGCTTTGCGCCTGCGGCGACGACCAGGGTGCAGGCGCGGAAGCTGGTAACGAGGACCCGACGACGGGCGGCGAGTCGACCGGTGCCGAGCCGACCACGGGCGAGCCCGAGCCTGAGCCCTTCGTGGCATTCCCGGCGCGCGGTGGGATCAAGATCTCGAAGGTCGAGGCCAACCCGGGCGTCGCGGTTCCGATCGGGAAGGCTGGCGCGGAGGTCAGTGGGGCCGAGCGCAACGCGTTCATCCCGCGCGAGCGCGACACCCTGATCCGCGTGTACCTCGATACCCCGGACGACTGGGTCGAGCGCGAGCTCGAGGCCCGCCTGCTGCTGACCGTCGACGGGGTCGACACGACCCTGACCCAGAAGCTGTTGATCTCCGCGGACTCGCGCGAGAGCGGGCTCAATAGCGGGTTCTTCTTCGGCGTGCCCAAGGAGTTGATGCGTCCGGGGCTACGCTACCAGGTCGCCCTGTGGGAGACGGACTTCGGGCAGGAGGATCTGCCGGAGCCGGCCGAGCCGGCGAGTCTGCCCTTCACCGGGACGGCCTTCGTCGGCGTCGAGTCGGGCAACGCCGAGATGCGCGTCGTGCTGGTGCCGGTCGACTACAGCTTCGGCAGCTGTAAGAAGGTGGTCGACGGCGAGGCGCACAAGGAGGCCTTCGAGGACGGGCTGTTCCAGCAGAACGCGGTCAAGAACGTCGAGTTCACGATCCGCGCGCCCTACAAGGTGGCCTTCGACATGACGAGCTTCAACGGGCTCAGCAAGCTGGTCAGCGAGATCAGCCAGCTGCGCACGGCCGACGGCGCCGACCCGAACGTCTACTACTATGGCCTGTTCGACAACTGCGGCACCTGCATCGGCGACGGTGGGATCGGCGGCGGCTGTACTGTCGGTCTCGCGGCCGACATCACCGGCGACGGCATGAGCGACGGCCGGTTCCGGGCCGCGGTCGGCCAGCTCAACGGCGGCGCCGCGGAGACCTTCGTGCACGAGATCGGGCACACCCAGGGCCGGCGTCACATCGCGTGCTCCGGCGCCGGTGTGCAGGCCCAGGGCACCGACCCGAACTACCCCTACGAGGGCGGCCGGATCGGCGTGTGGGGCTTCGGCGTCCGCGACTTCGAGCTGCGTCACCCGACCGTCAACTCCGACTACATGAGCTACTGCGGCCAGACTTGGGTCTCGGACTGGCAGTGGAACGCGACCTACAAGCGCATCCTCACCCTGAGCGGCTGGGGCACCGCGTCGGTCGCGCCGCCGGTGAAGAAGGACGGCGGCGTGATGATCGGCGCCATCGACCCGAGCGGCCAGCAGGTTTGGTGGACCGGCCCCGGCAAGCTCAGCGAGGGGCGCACCCTCAGCGCCACCCACACGGTCGTGTTCGAGTTCGCCGACGGCGAGGTCGAGGCGCCGGCCCAGGTCAGCGTGCGCGAGCACTACCCGACCCGCAACATCGTCGCCGAGCTGCCCGAGGGCTTCGAGGGGCGCGAACTGCTGGGTGTGCGCCTCCGTGACGAGGACGGCGAGCACGAGTCGGTGTCGGGCGCGGCGATCCGTCGCCTGCATGTGTCCGACACCCTGAAGTCCGCGCACTGACGGCTACCGGGATCTCCCCGAGCACATGGCCCCGGCCTGCCGCATGAGCGCGGCGCGCCGGGGTCGATGCGTTGACGGCGAGCCCGACCGCGACCCGGCGGTGCTAGGCACGGCCTGCGACTTGGGTTAGCCTGGGCCTCGAAGCTGGAGAAAGCCAGATGCTCGACTTCCCGATCGCAGAGCTCATCACCCCTGAAGAGCAGGTGGCCGTGGCCCGTGCCGTGGCGATCATGGCTTCCCGTGACAACCAGGTCTCCGACAGCGAGAAGCACTTCGTGGAGGAGCTGATGGGACAGATGATGCTCCTCCCCGAGGAGCGAGATCTGGTCCGCCGCGAGTTCTCCACGCCGACCGACCTCAGGCAGGTCGCCATCACCGTGCAGCACCGCGAAGCCCGCCTGTTCCTGTTTTATCAGGCAGTCTGCGCCGCACTCGCGGACAACAAGCTGGTCGACGGCGAGGTCGACGCGCTGCTGTCGCTGGCCGAGACCTTCGGCTTTCGAGCCGACCACGCCAAGAGCTTCATCCGCTGGGTGCACGACAGCCTCGAGCTGCGCGACCGCGGTCAGCAGCTGCTCGTCGAGATGTGATCACCTCGGGCCTGCGGCGCTTCGGGGTTGCGGCCGCAGCAGTGAACGGCGGTGGCGGGATCGCGCCGAGCTCCGGGTGCTTGACTGGCCCGGCGCGTCGTTCTCGGCGCCTCTCCGGGGGCGCTGGCTGGCGCAGGGGGCTTGCGCTCGCCCGCGCGGCCTCGCATACTCCGCCGCCCATGGCTCGCGTCACTGTCGAAGACTGCCTCGAGAAGATCCCCAATCGCTTCGCGCTCACCATCCTCGCGGCTCGTCGCGCCCGGGCCTTGCTCGAGAGCCGCGGCACCCCGATGGTGCAGTGCGAGAACAAGGGAGCGGTCATCGCCTTGCGTGAGATCAGCGCGGGCGCGGTGCGCTACACCGAGGACGTCGACACCGTGATGGTCGACTTCATCGAGGAGCAGCGCCTGAAGCTGAAGCTGACCAGCAGCGACAACACCTTCCTCGAGGCCGCCGCCTTCAGCGTGATCGAGGGCGAGGACTCCGACGAGGAGGGCGACATCATTCCGGAGCTCTCCGCCGACTTCGAGAAGGTCGGCCTGGCCCCGACCGAGACCACCGATAGCGACGAGCCGGTCGACGTCGAGGACGCCGACACCGAGGAGGAGGCCGCGGTCGACGACGAGGAGGCCGAGCTCGGCGCCGCCGCGGAGATCGACGACGCCGCCGGCCTCGAGGATCTCGACGCGGGCCTCGAGGACGAAGAGACCGAGACCGCCGAGGTCGAGGACGAGGAGTAGCCATGTCGGCCGTGCCCGCTGCAGGGTTCACGACCCCGTGGTGGGCATTGCTCGGCGTACTTGTGCTGGCCGGGGGCTGTGTCGACAAGGCACCCCCGCCGCTGTGGCCCGCGCCGCCGCCTCCGAGCGTGGCGACGCCGATCTCTGCGAGTGCTTTGGCGGGCCCAGCGAGCGTGCCTGACCCGCCTGGGGTCGTGGGTGCGCCGGCGCTGGCCGGACCGAGCCCGCTCGACGCAGTGCCGCCGGACTCGAGCATTTTGGACCCTGCCAGCCCCGCGGCCGCAGCGGTACCGAAGACCGGCACGACCTCGCCGCGTCCGGTGCCCAGCCACAAGTAGGCGGTTTTTTGCTGCCGTCGCGGTGAGCGCCTGTGCTAAGGCGAATGCCGGGCATGACACCGCCGTTTCGCAAGATCCTGGTCGCCAACCGCGGAGAGATCGCCCTCCGCGTGTTTCGTACCTGCGCCGAGCACGGGATCGGCACCGTCGCGGTCTATAGCGACGCCGATCGCGAGGCGCTGCATGTGGTGCACGCCGACGAGGCGGTGCACATCGGCCCCGCGCCCTCGGCGGACAGCTACCTGCGGGTCGACAAGATCATCGCCGCCGCAAAGGCCACCGGCGCCGAGGCCATCCACCCGGGCTACGGTTTCCTCAGCGAGCGCGCCCACTTCGTCGAGGCCTGCCAGGCCGCGGGCCTGGTGTTCATCGGCCCCGACGTGCGGGCGATGAACGTGATGGGCGACAAGATCGGCGCCCGCAAGGCGATGGCGGCCGCGGGCGTGCCGGTGGTCCCCGGCGTCAACGACCTCGAGTCGCTCGACCAGGTCGAGGCGGCCGCGCGTGAGATCGGCTTCCCGGTGATGCTCAAGGCCTCGGCGGGCGGCGGCGGCAAGGGCATGCGCATCGTCCACGAGGCCGGCGAGCTGCGCCGCGCCTACGAGGCCGCCAGCCGCGAGGCGAAGGCCGCGTTCGGCGACGACCGCATGTTGATGGAGCGCGCCGTGCTGGCCGCGCGTCACGTCGAGATCCAGCTGATGGCCGACCGCCACGGCGGCTGCGTCTACCTCAACGAGCGCGACTGCTCGGTGCAGCGTCGCCACCAGAAGGTCATCGAGGAGAGCCCGAGCCCGAGCCCGCAGATGAACCCCGAGGTCCGCGCGGCGATGGGCGAGGTGGCGGTACGGGCGGCGCGGGCGGTCGACTATTGCGGCGCCGGAACGGTCGAGTTCCTGTTCGAGGAGCACCCGGAGGGCCCGCGCTTCTACTTCCTCGAGATGAACACCCGCCTGCAGGTCGAGCACCCGGTGACCGAGGCCACCTGCGGCCGCGACCTGGTGTGGGACCAGATCCGCGTCGCCGGCGGGCTGCCGCTCGGCTACACGCAGGCCGAGGTGCCGCTCAGGGGTCACGCGATCGAGTGTCGCCTCTACGCCGAGGACGCCCTGCGCTTCCTGCCGAGCCCCGGCGACATCCGCTTCCTGCAGTGGCCGGTCGGCGCGCACATTCGCATCGACAGCGCGGTCGCGTCCGGCACCACCGTGTCGCGCCACTACGATCCGATGATCGCCAAGTTGACGGTCTGGGGGCCCGATCGGCCGGCCGCGCTCCGCCGCATGCGCGAGGCGCTGCGTGAGACCGTCTGCCTCGGCATCGAGACCAACCTCGGATTTCACCTGCGCGTGCTGGCAGAGCCGGATTTTTTGCGCGGCGATTTTTGCACCCGCTACATCGACGAGCACCCGGATCTCACCGCCCCGCAGGCGCTCTCCGAGGCCGACAGTCAGGCGCTCGCGGCGGCGGCGGCGGTGCATGCCGCGACCCGGCTGCGCCATGGACAGCCGTCCGC
>NZ_JACCSO010000089.1 GCF_013812955.1 Nannocystis sp.
CTCGACATGGCGATGAGCCAGAACGAGAACGCCGACGAGAAGAAGGTGCTGCTCGGCACCGCGGAGCTCGCCCCCGACACCGCCGCCCCGCGCCTCCCGAACTACGAGAAGCTCGCGAACGACATCACCTTCGGGCAGTCCTACAGCCTGCGGGTGCGCAGCCACGACAACAAGTCGCCGGTGATGCCGCACGACTTCCAGCGCAAGGAGAACGAGTTCAAGGACGGTCGCCCCTACCTCGAGTCCTGGAACACCGAACCCCCCGCCGACCTCGAGGCCAACCCCGGCACCCTCTCCGCGCCCGGCGTGTGGTACGGCGAGGCCCTGTGGAAGATCAGCTTCACGGTCCCCGACGTGCCGGGTAGCGACCGCTTCGCGTACCGCATCTGTGCCATCGACGCCGCGCACAACAAGGCCTGCACGGCGATCGAGACCATCGACAAGCCGGTCGAAGAGACCACGGACGCGTGCCCGACCGGCGAGTGCACCACCACCGACCCGACGACCACCACGGAGACGACCGACGGCACCGGCGATTCGGACTCGAAGGGTCCGACGGAGAGCGAGACCGCCGATGCGCCGACCACCGCCTTCCCGCCGGACCTGACGACCACGACCGACACCACGGGCAACGTCGAGGCCGCCACCTTCACGGACACGCTCGGTGAGCTCGACGACGACGGCTGCGGCTGCAACACCAACCGCTCGCCGGTTCAGGGCCTGCTCGGTTCGCTCGCGCTGCTGGGCCTGCTCGGCCTGCGCAGCCGACGCAATCGCCGCGCCTGAGCGATATCGACTGCGCTGAGCGGCCGCCTGGGCGGCCGCCTGAAGGAAATGGAAGCGGATGTAGCGGCTCGCCGTTACATCCGCGGTCGATTCAGCGGGTCAGTTCTTTGCGCAGGTCGTCGATCTGCTCGGCGAGCCAGCCCGCGTCGTAGCGGCTGTCGGTGAACTTCTTCTCGCGCTGGATCTGCTCGAGCAGGCGGACCGAGCCCTCGACGCCGGCGAAGTTGGGGAGCATCTCGATCGTCTTCCAGCTGGGCGCCTTGCGCACCGAGCCCTGAACGGCCTCCTGCACCCTTTTGTCCTCGCAATGATGCTCGAGGTAACACTGCAGGGTGTGGAACATGCCGAAGTCGTCCTGGGCGCCGCAGCGCTCGAGCACGCCGAGGGCCGCGCGAATCAGGGTGAGGTCGAGAGTCGGGAACTCGTAGAGGGCGGCCGCGGCCTGTTCCAGGCGCTCGCTCTGGTCCTCGTCGGCGAGGTTGTCGATTCCATCGAGGGTGCGGGCCAGAGCCGCAGGGTCGACGGAGGGAGCCTTCTTTTTCATGCCCCCCGGACATAGCACGCTGCGGCGACCTGTGGCGCCGGCGGCTCTCAGTTCTCGGGCGGCGGGTCGAAGCTGACGCCGGACTTCAAGAGGCCCTGCACGCCTTGCACGTCCGCCTCCTTGCCGACCAGCACCCAGGCCCAGCCTGGCTCGCTGGTCTGGAGGTCGAGCCAGCGCTGCTGCCAGGCCACGACCTCCTCCGGGGTCGCGGCGAGCATCGCCTGCGCGTCGCGGGCGAGGGCCGCCGCGATGTCGCCGTCGTTGGCGGCGAGGTCGAGGGACTCGCTCCACAGCGCGGTCCAGTCCTCGCCGGCGACGCTGGCGGCGACCATGCGGGCGCCGAGCCACAGCTGGGCGGCCTGGAACAGGTTCTGGGTGGTCGGTCGCACGCGCAGGCGGTCGCGGATGACGGTCAGCTCGCGGCGCAGGCGGCGGGCCAGCGGATCTTGCGTGACGGCCTCGGGGTCCTTCGGAGGATCTGTCCCTTCGAGCAGGTCGACCGGCGCCTTGGGCTTGCCGAGGCCGGCGAGCGGGATGTGCAGGGTGAGGGCCGCCCAGGGCCCGGCGATGCTCAGGCGAACGTCGAACTGCTCTTGCAGCTGGCGCTGGACCAGGCGGGCGAGACTGCGCTCGCGCGCGCTCGCGGTCGGGATCGCTCGGCCGAGCACGAGCATCGGGCGGCCGCTGCCGGGCGGGTCGATGCGGCGCAGCGGGGCCACCGGCGCGCGCATCAGGTGCTTCCCGGTGCTCGCGGGCAGCTGCTCCCTTCGCAGCCGCAGCAGCGCTTGCGGCTCGGAGCGGGCCTCGTTGCCGCCGAGCAGGTTCACTTGCTGCCGCCAGCGCTCACTGAGATCGGTGACGCCGGCCGTGTCCGCGGCCTCGCTCAGCCGCGTGCGCGCGTGCACAACCAGCAGCGCCTGGCGCGGGTCGGTCAGCGCCTTCCAGGCGTCGAGCAGCAGCGCGTCGCTGACCCCCTCGGGCCGCAGCGCGGCGACATCGATGCGCTCGTGGGTGGCATCGCGGCCGCGCAGGACAGCGGTCAGCTCGCTGGCGGCCAGGGTCTCGGGGTCGAGCGGGCGCAGCTCGGCGAGCAGCAGGCGACGGGCCTGGGCGAGGGAGCGGGCCGGGTCGGCGGAGAGAGCGTCGGCGAGGCCGGTGAGAATGGCATCGGTCTCGCCGACGACGCCATGGACGGCGAGCTCGAGGCGGTCGAGGCCTGCCGACAATTCGACGCGCACGGCCAGTCGCGGGCTCAAACGCTCGAGGTCCAGCGCCAGCGCGCGGGCAGCGGCGAGCGCGGGTGCGCCTTGCAGGGCCGGCTTGAGCGCGTGGGTGGGGAGGATGAGGCGCAGGTGCAGCGCGGGGTTGTCGGCCTCGTGCAGCCAGTGGACGAGCAGGCCGTTGGCGAGCACGACCCGCTCGGGGGCCGGCCAGGGCGGCGCCAGCGAGCCGAGCGCCTCGGTCTGCGCCGGCGTGGCGGCCTCGTCGAAGATCTCCACCTTGGGGGGCGGGCGCGGGCGACAACCTGTCCCCAAGGCCAGCATGCCGAGGGCGGCGCCGAGGGGCACAGCCAGAGGCGCAGCCAGAGGCATCGCGAGCAGCGCGCGCAGGGCCAGGCGACGTGGGTTCACGGCTGGGCCTCCGGGTAGGTCAGGAGCACCGCGTCCTCGATGCGCAGCAGGCCGGGGGCCACGCGCGCGAGTCCGGAGGGCTCCGCGAGCGCGGCGAGGCCGGTCAGCTCGTCGACGCGGTGCTGCTGCTTGAAGCTCGGGCCGCCGCCGACCGGCGGGACCTCGACGGCGGTCATGGCGAGCTGGCGGGCGAGGC
>NZ_JACCSO010000112.1 GCF_013812955.1 Nannocystis sp.
CCGCCGCGCTGTGCCAGGCCCTCGACGTCCCGCCGCCGCCCGAGTTCGCCGGCCTCGCCGCGCTGCTCGACGGGGCTTCACCACGGTCCCGCCCGCGACCCTGCCCGCCGGCCTGCAGGCGGTGCTACGCGACTATCAGCGCCAGGGCGTCGACTGGTTGTGCCTGCTGCGCGACGCCGGCATCGGCGCGCTGCTGGCCGACGACATGGGCCTCGGCAAGACCCTGCAGACCCTGTGCGCGATCACGGGGCGCACCCTCGTCATCGCCCCGACCAGCACCCTGCCCAACTGGGCCGCCGAGCTCGCCCGCTTCCGCCCCGACCTGCGCGTGAGCCTCTACCACGGCCCGAAACGCGCCCTCGATCCCGCCGCCGACGTCACCCTCACCAGCTACGCGGTGCTGCGCCTCGACCGTGAGGCCCTCGCCGCGAACACCTGGGACACCCTGGTGCTCGACGAGGCCCAGGCGATCAAGGAGCCGAGCACCGCGACCGCGCTCGCGGCCTTCAGCCTGCCCGCCCGCTGGCGCGTGGCCATGAGCGGCACCCCGGTCGAGAACCGCCTCAGCGAGCTGTGGAGCCTCTCCCACTTCCTGAACCCCGGCCTGCTCGGCGGCCCCAAGGACTTCGTCACCCGTTACGCCCGCCGCATCGAGGCCGGCCAGCAGCGCGCCGCCGCCGAGCTCCAGGCCAAGATCCGCCCCTTCGTGCTGCGCCGCCGCAAGTCCGAGGTCGCCCGCGAGCTCCCGGCCCGCACCGACCTGATCCTGCGCTGCACCCTCGACCCGCAGGAGCGCGCCGTCTACGACAGCCTGCGCCTCGCCACCCACGCCGAGCTCGCCAGCCGCCTCGCAGAGGGCCTCGACACCATCGAGGCCCTCGAGCTGCTGCTCCGCCTGCGCCAGGCCGCCTGCCACCTCGCCCTCGTGCCCGGCCAGCAGGCCACCCGCTCGAGCAAACAAGATCTCCTGCTCGAGCACCTCACCGAGCACACCGGCGCCGGCCACCGCGCGCTCGTCTTCTCGCAGTGGACCTCGCTGCTCGACCTCGTCGGCGCCGCCCTCGAGGCCGCCGCGCTGCCGTACATCCGCCTCGACGGCCGCACCATGGACCGCGGCGAGGTCGTCGCCCGCTTCCAGGCCCAGGGCGGCCCGCCGGTGATGCTGATCTCCCTGCGCGCCGGCGGCACCGGCCTGAACCTCACCGCCGCCGATTACGTGTACTTGCTCGACCCCTGGTGGAACCCCGCCGTCGAGGACCAGGCCGCCGACCGCAGCCACCGCATCGGCCAGGAGCGCCCCGTCTTCGTCCACCGCGTCGTCGCCGAGGACACCGTCGAGGAGAAGATCCTCGAGCTCCACGCCCGCAAGCGAGCCCTCTCCGCCGCCACCCTCGACGGCGTCGACGGCGTCGCCCCGCTCACCCGCGACGACCTGCTCGAGCTCCTGCGATAAGCTCCCCTCGCGCATTCTGGTTCGTAAGTGGCAGCATTGCTGATACCCCGCGCCCGGATCCTGTATCCTCGGCAGGTGTCGAAGCTGACCGAGCTCCTCTCCCGGATCCGTAAGCTCCCGCGCAGGACCGACGACGACGGCGAGACGCTGCGCGTCCGGATGGCTCCCCCTGCGTCGGCAACCGCTCGCTATGCGCTCCGCGAGGCGTGTGGCGGCGAGCTGCCCGCCGACCTCGCCGAGCTCCTGGCCGTCACCTCGGGGATCGAGCTCGGGTCGCTCGTGTTCCGGCCCGAGCCCGAGCACTGCTTCGGGCGCGATCGGGCGTTCCTGAGGGCGAGTCATTACGGCAACGGCGACGGCCTGGCGATCGAGCCCTGTGGTCAGGTCACGAGGGTGTGGTGGGTCGGCCACGACTCCTGGTTCCTCGTGTACTGGGCCGCTTCTCTCGAGGCGTTCCTCGAGCTCTACCTCGAGCGTGCGAAGCGCAGCTTCGATGAGCCCTGGCAGCCGTACCGCGAATCGGTCGAGGTCGATGTCCAGGCCGAAGAGGACGCCGAGCTCCTCGGATTCGCGCGGACCCTCCCGGGCGCCGCGATCGTGCACGACCTGCGTCGCGCCGCGCCGGGGACCGAGGTCCCGCTCGAGTGCCTGCGCGCGCTCGGCCCGGACGGAGAGGTGCGTCGCAAGGGGCTGTTACTCGGCTTCGTGCGCGACGCGACCAGCCCTCCCGCGCCGCCCGACCAGCGCCTCGTGGGGCCGCCGGTCCTCGCGTTCTCCAGCGCGATCGCCGTGGCAAAAGAGTGGGCCGCGAGCGTCGGCGAGCGAGCGATCATCGAGGTCGCCGTCGCGAGCGCTGGCGGTCCGGGCCGAGGGATCTACGTCGAGCTGGGCGGACCTGCGTACGCGAGCGGGCTCCTGGTGGCCGAGACGGTGTCGGTCGGCGAAGCGCCTGCGATGCGCGAGGCGGCGTTCGTCGAGCAAGGCACGGTCGTCCGCGCCGAGCTCACCGACGTCGTCCTGAAAGCTGCGCTGGCGGTCGACCCGGACGCGAAGCGGCCCCGCGCGATGCCCACCATCGTCGTGCGCATCGGGATCCGGGGCGCAAGACCCGGCGCAAACCTCCTCACGGTTCGAGTCGGCCCGATGGGCGCAGACGGCGGGCGCGGCTCGGCGCTCCAGGGCAAGCGCATCGTGACGCGCTGAGCAACCTGGGCTCGGTGTCCGTGCGCTCCCGAGATATCGCCCGCCTGGTCGCGGCCGCGCGCGCTCTGTTCGCGCTCGCCCGACGCGCCACCGCCGGCTGACGTCTCACGCCTCCACGAATTCCGCGATCTCATCAATCCTCTTGCGCGCCAGATCCGGCACCGTGCAATCCGGGGCCGCATACCCCACGGGCAGGATCACATACGGCCGCTCCGTCGCCGGCCGCCCGCAGAGCTCGCGCAAAAACGCCATCGGCGCCGGCGTGTGGGTCAGGGTCGAGAGCCCCGCCCGGTGCAGCGCCGCGATCAACAGACCGACCGCGATCCCGACCGACTCCGCCGCGTAATACGTCTTCACCGCGCGTCCATCAGGCAACACGTCCTGGTTCTTTTGAAAGTATCCGTTCGGCCAACCGCGTCGTGACCCGAGCGCTGGGCCGGGCTACACCGGCGGGACGTGATCGACGAGCGTAGCGGCGCGGAAGACGTTGGCGGCCAGGCGCTGCTGAGTATCCTGCTTCTCG
>NZ_JACCSO010000115.1 GCF_013812955.1 Nannocystis sp.
CCCTGACGCCGCGCGTGCGGTCCCGGTGCGCGCGGCGACCGGAGGCGCCGTCGCTTTGATGGCTTTGGCGGTCCGCTTCACAAGCGCCCTGCCGGCGTCGCGCAGCAGCGCGAGCACGGCCTTCTCCTCGGCGTTCAGGCCGGCGCGCGGCGGCGGCCGGGTCACCGCGGAGGGTCGCATATAATGCATCAGGCTGCCGTCGCGATATGCGTCGAGGATGGCAGGGTGAATGTAATACTTGCGACTGGTGGCGGGTCGGTTGCCGAGGCGCGTGGCGACGTCTTTGACCGCCTGGACGATGTTGCGTTCGGTCTGGGTGGCCGAGTCGGCCGGGCCCAAACGCGCGAGGGTCACGGCGGCGTGGACCGTGCCGCCCCAGGTGCGAAAGTCCTTGGCGGTCAGCTCGTGGCCGGTGAGCGCGTGCAGGTGGGCGTTGACGTCGGCGGAGCCGATGGTCTGCACCTGGCGGTCCGGGTCGAGGTATTCGAACAGGCGCTGGCCCGGGAGGTCGCGGATGCGGCGAAGGATCTTCGCCAGCACCGGGTCGTCGACGTGCAGCTCGCGGGTCTGCTTGCTCTTGCCGATGAAGTGGAAGAACACGTGCGCGCCGTGGATGTCGACGTGACGGTTCTGCAGGGTGGTCAGCCCGAAGGACCCGTGCTGCTTGGTATAGCGGTCGTTGCCGACGCGGACCAGCGTGCTGTCGAGCACGCGGATGGCGGTGGCGAGCACGCGCTCGCGATCGAGGCTCGGGCGCCGCAGGTCACGGTCGATCTGCCGGCGCAGCCGCGGCAGGGCGTCGGCGAACTCGAGCAGGTGCGTGAACTTGTTCTGCGCCCGGACCGCCTGCCACTGCGCATGATAGCGGTATTGCTTGCGCCCGAGCGCGTCGACGCCGGTCGCCTGCAGGTGGCCGTTGTCCTGCGCGCAGATCCACACGCGCACATAGGCCGGCGGGATCGCCAGCTTGCGGATCCGGGCGAGCGTCTGCTCGTCGCGCACCGGATTGCCGTCCGGACCCAGATATACGAAGCCGCCGCCGCGGCGCCGCCGCTGGATGCCAGGGGCGTCGTCGTGGACGTGACGCAGCCCGACCGCGCGGG
Source organism: Nannocystis sp. (assembly GCF_013812955.1). Lineage (GTDB taxonomy): Bacteria > Myxococcota_A > Polyangia > Nannocystales > Nannocystaceae > Nannocystis. The sequence goes on from NZ_JACCSO010000115.1 coordinate 1,104, forward strand.
CGTGCTCCAAAGCGAGGTGCGCGCTAATGGCGATGATCTCGGCAGGCATCGTCGACATGAGAGGACCTCGGCGGACGCGGCATCGCGCTCGTGACGTGCGACGCAACACCTCAGTCTGTAGGCGTGGCGGCGGCACCATGCAAGCCGCGACGTGCGCGTGCCTCGAACGGCTGCGCCGCCCGGTCCACGAACACGCGCAGCACTGCGCTCAGATGCCGGCTCCCCGGACACACCACGTGGACCGGCTGCTGCGCGCGCCCCCGGTCCTCGAGCACCGGCACCAGCTCGCCGCGCTGGGGGGTCCTCAGTAGCTGGCGCCGTGCAAGGTCACGCGCAGGCGCTTGAGCGAGAGCGCGCCGCTGCCGCCCGAGGGCTGGACCTGCACCGCCTGGAAGTTGTTACCGGGGATAAAACAGTCCTGCATGTCGACGCCGGTCGCGTGCACCGACCAGTCATTGGCCATCATGCCGAAATTCTCGCACTTGCTGCTGGCCTCCTGGACCCTGAACGTCACCGAGGATCCGACCGAGTAGCTGCGGCCCTCGACGCACACCGTCGCGTAGGTGTAGTTCAGACCGACCAGCCCGAAATATACGCGCACCGCCTCGCCGGTGCCGCTGAGCAGCGCGACCTTGCCGATCTGGTCGTTGATGATCGAGGCGTTGTTGAACAGGTCGACCGCGTAGGGCCAGTTCTTGCCGGCGGGTGCCCACTGCGCCTCGCCCCAGCCCGGCGTCGGTGAATAGGTGTAGGCCGGGCTCGACACCGAACCCGCGTTCGAATAGTCGATCTGAAACCACACCCCGTCGCTGTCGAAGCCACACGCGTCCTTGGCCGGCACCGGGGTCTTGACGCACGTCTTCTCGCAGCCGTCGCCGTTCACCTGGTTGCCGTCGTCACACTGCTCGCCCGGCCCGATGAAACTATCACCGCAGACCTGCTTGCTGCAGTCCAGCTTGCAGACCGCGCCGTTGCCGTTGCCCGCCCCGTCGTCGCAGGCCTCGCCAGGGTCGAGCTTGCCGTCGCCACACTTCGGCGCCGGACCGCACACCCCCTGCGCACAGGCGAGGCCAGGGTCGCAGGCCTCGGCCGGGCCGCAGGGGCAACCATTGTGTCCCTCGGGACAGCCGGGTCCGGTGCTGCTGTCATCCGCGCCCGTGCCGGTATCACCGGTATCGGTGCCGGTCCCGGTGGTGCTCGAACCCGTGCTCTCCGTGCCGGTGCTCTCCGTGCCGATGCTCGCGGCGCCAGTGCTGGTATTCGCGGCGCCGGTGCTGCTGCCGGACTCCGCCTCGCTCGTGGTCTCGCTGGCGGTCGCCGTGTTCGTCGGATCGGTGGTGGTCGGATCGGCGGTGGTCGGATCGGCGGTGGTCGGATCGGCGGTCGGCTCGGCGGTGAGGCCGGTCTCGGCCGCATCCGTGGTGGCCATCGCCTCCGAGGTCTGATTGGCGACGCTGGCCGAGTCGCCGTCGTTCGAACCATTGCAGGCCGAGATCGTCAGGAGCGTGAGCAGTGCGCGGGGGGCTCGCATGAGCTCGCTTATACGGCGCCGCTCCCGGCCGCGCAACATCAGCGGGCCAGGGCAAAGCCCGCCAGGACCCCGTGATGATCCGACCCGAGCAAGGGAAGCCGCTCGGCCCCTGTCGCCCCTCGCCCCTGCGGCACCAGCACATGGTCGATGGGCAGCGTCACCCAGCCGCCCGCCATCGGCAGGCTATACGTCACCGCGCCGGCGCGCTCGCTGCCCGTCGCGCCCGCGATCCGACCGAGCGTGTAGGACCAGGGCACCATGTTGAAGTCGCCACCGATCACGATCGGACCCTCCAGCGTTTCGAGCATCGGCATGAGCCGCTCCACCTGCGCCGATTGACGATAGGGGAAGGGCCAGTGCAAATGTATCGCCACGATCCAGACCGGCCCCTCCGGCGTCTCCACCTGCATCGCCGCCAACCCGTCGCCCTCCGCGCAGCGAGCGGTGCCCGCGATCATCGGCCAGCGCGACAGCACCGCCACGCCGCCGACCGCGGCGAAGGGGCACAGGTGCTGACTCGGTAGTCGCTCGGCGAGCCCCACCATCACCGCGCGAGTGCGGTCCGTGACCTCCTGCAAGGTCACGAAGTCAGGGGCGTGCGCGGCAATATCCGCGATCAGCGGCGCGGGATCGGCGAGCCGGAATGAGAGGTTCTTTTGGTAGACGCAATAGGCATGCTCGACGCCCGTGCGCGCGGGCAGCGAGGACCAGACCACCGGCACACCCGCGACCAGAGCGACAGCGAGCACGGCGAGACCAGCCCGTGGCCGCCTCGCGAACCAGAGCAGGGCGCCGACGACCACCGCCAGCACCGCCAGCCCCGGACGGATCACCGCGAGCGAGTCGCCGAGGCCATGCACGATCCCGAGATAGGAGGCCACCACGAGCCCCACCACGAGCGCGCCCAGCACGGAAAGGATTCGTCGCCACACCCCGCCCCTATACCCCGGCGTGACGACCTCGCCAAGCAGTGAGCACGGCGCTCGCCGCACGACCGGCGCCACGGGCACCACGGGCACGCGGCCCGAGCCGGACGCGCGGCGACACTGCGCGGGTGCCCAGGTGAATCGCCGCCCGCTCAGCCGAGCTTCAAGGCGCCGTTGCAGTACTTCGGGTTGCCGAAGATCTTCACGTCGAGCCCCATCGCCTGCATGCAGCCGACCCAGAGGTTGCTGTGGGGGATATCGAGGACCTGAAGCCAGCGATGCGGGAGCACGGCGCCGCCGGCCTTGCCGGCGATGACATAGGGGATCCCGTCGCGGTCGTGGTTGTTGCCCCGCGAATGCTCGTTCACCCAGATCAGGAGGGTGGAGTCGAGCACCGAGCCGTCGCCCTCGGGCATCGACTTCAGCTTGGCGACGAGATAGGCGAACTGCTTCGCGTACCAGTTGTTGATCTTGACGAGCTTCTTCTGGGCGTCGACGTCGGCGTCGCCGCGGTGCGCGAGCTCGTGGTGCCCCTCGGGGATCGATAGCCACGGGAACGTCATCTGGGTCGCCGAATTCGTCCACATGATCGACGCGACCCGGGTGAGGTCGCAGGCCAGCGACATGGCGAGCAGATCCATCTGCAGTCGGCCGATCTCGGGCATGTTCTCGGCCTTCGACGGGTCCGGCACCTTGCCGAGGCTCGGCTGGCCGCAGGAGCCGCCGACGAGGCTGTCGGAGTCGAGGCGCATCTCGATGTCGCGAACCGCGGCGAGGTGCGCCTCGAGCTTCAGGCGGTCGTCCGCGCCGAGCTTCGGCAGCAACCGGTCAAAGTCCGCGGCGACCGCATCCAGGACCAGATGGCGCTCCGCGATCTTGCGCGCCTGCAGCTCCGGTGTGTATTCGAGGTCGCCGAAGATGCGCTCGAAGGCCGCCAGCGGATCGTTCTCCGGCGGGATCGGCTGCGCCGGGCCGCGGTACGAGATCCGTGAGAAGGGGGTCGCCCCGTCGACGCCGACCCCGAACTCGAGCGAGCGAAATTTTGTCCCGCCGCCGATCACGTCGGCGATCGCCTGGTCGACCGAGATGCCATTGGCCCAGCCGGAGGTGATGCTGCCGTCGCCGTCGCCCGGGAAGTCGCCCTCCTGCAGCTCGGTGCAGGTGAGCGCTTGCCCGGCCCCCTTCTGGTGGGCGTCACCCGGCCCCTTGTACGCGGATAGCGCGTCGACCCCGCCGAGCACGAGGAGGTCCTGCTTGTGGGGCTCGAGCGGCGCGAGGATCGGCGACAGCTCGAACGAGCTCTCGGTCCCCGTCGGTCGCCAGTGCTCCAGCAGCGTGCCGTTCGGGGTGAAGAACACCACAAAGCGCTTGGGACCGCTGGCGCGAAACCGCTGCGTCGGAGCGAGGCCGGTATCGCACCCCCCCATGATCTCGAGGAACGGAAGCGCCAGACAAGCGCCACCCAGGCCCCTGAGGGCGGTTCGGCGGGATAAGATTGATGTCTTCACAATGGGCCTCCTGCGCCATGATTGGCGCGACGATACAAAAAGGCGTCGGTCTGGGTGAGGGCGATGATCAGGTCCTGAATATGGTGACCAGAGTCGGCGAACCGGACGGAGAGCTCGGCGAGCGTGCCGGCGTCCTCGTCGGATTCAGCGCGGCCATAGGCGTAACGAAACCACTGCAAGATGACGCAGGCCTCGAACTCCGGGGAGCCGACGAGCATCGCCGCCAGCTCGGGCACGCCGTCGAAGCTGCCATTCACCACGGCGTTGTGGAGCTCGCCGCGGGCGTCGATCGGCGCGCCGGCCTCGTCGTCGCGCCACCTGCCGATCCCGTCGAAATGCTCGAATCCGAACCCGACGGGGTCCATCAAGCTGTGGCAGCCGGCGCAGGACGGGTCGGCCGAGTGGGCCTCGAAGCGCTCGCGCGTCGGCAGCTCCGGGTCGACGTCGGGCGGCGTGATATCGATGTCATCGGGCGGCGGCGGCACGGTCTGACACAGCAGGTGCTCGCGGACGAATTTTCCGCGGAGGACCGGCGTGGTCTGGTTGGTCTTCGCCAGCACAGCCATCAGCCCGCCCTGGGTGAGAAACCCGGAGCCCCGTCCCGCCGGCAGCAGGACCCGCTCGAAGGCCTCGCCGGAGGGTCCCTCGATCCCGTAATAATCCGCCAGTTCGCTGTTCAGGAACGTATAGGGCGCCAGCAACAGGGTATCGAGGTCCCCCTTCCCCTCCCATATGACGCTGTCGAGGAAGGCCTCGGCCTCGGCCCGCAGCAGCGGGCGCACCGCCGGATCGAAGGACGGGAAGGCCTCCGGGTCCTTCTCGATCTCCTCGATCTTGGCGAGCTTCAGCCACTGCCCGTGAAAGTCGCGGACCATCGCGCGGGCCCGGGGATGGACGAGCATGCGTCTCGCCTGTTGCTCCACATCCTCGCGGCTCTCGAGGCCGCCATTTGCCGCGGCCGCGAACAGCTCGGCGTCCGGCATCGTCCCCCAGAGCAAGTACGACAGCCGCGACGCGGACTCGTGCGGCGCGACCTTTACCACCCTGGTCTCGCCCGGCATCGCCGTGCCGAACTCCACGCGATAGAGGAAATGCGGCGACTGGAGCATCGCCGCCAGCGTGAGGCGGATCCCGGTCTCGAAGTCGAACTGCTCACGCCCTTTAATATAGAGGGCGGCCAGCGCATCGACCTCGTCGGCCGCCAGGGGTCGGCGATAAGCGAGTCGCCCGAAGTCCGCGATGAATCGCCGGGCGCAGTCATCCTCGCCCTGGAACGCAGGTTCACAGCCGCCGAGCAGCGTCGGCAGACCGAGGACCGCGGAGCGCGCCAGCTGCTCGGCGGCATCCAGATAGTGCTCGGCCAGCAGCTCCGTCACACCCAGCGCGTCGGCGTTGTTGTTGAAGCCGAGCGCCTCCTCCTCCCCGGGGAACCGCAGTGCGGGCCGGGTTTCGTCGCCCAGCAGATCATGCACCGTGTTGTTGTAGGCCAGCCGGGTCATCCGCTGGATCGGTGAAAGTCCCGGCTTGATCTCCTCGGCGGCGAACTGCGGGTTTTCCCCGGAGTCGACATTGTCGACCAGGGTATCGCCGCATCCTCCCGTCGTGGTCAATAAAAATGCCCATCTCCCGATACGCCCCGTCCTCATTGCTTAGGTCTGTGGCTGACACGTGGACTCCTGCAATGTGAACTCGCGGTCATGCGAACGGGGCCCGATTCACCGCCTCGCAGCGCCACCCGCCGCGACCTCGACGATGACGGGTTCGAGCCCAAAACCAACTGCGCGGTGTCCTCCGCGTCGACCCGCTTGCGACCCATCTCAGACGTTCCCGCGCGTGCTCGTGCCGGCCGAGCGGTCGACCGGGCGTCGGCCGACATCGCGGTGGCGAGGCACGGGCGGGCCGCGCGCGGCCCTCGGGGCGATTCTTCGCCTCGCAGGGTGCAGGTATGCATTCGGTCGACTTCGCGCACGGTCGGACGAGCGGCCGCGCCCCGCCAGACCCGGGTGCGGTAGCCGTCAATCCTGCGCGGAGTCGACCTTCGGGGGCCACACGCAAGCGGCATAACCGAGGATGACGTCGCCGCTGCGCGTGGCCGTGGGGGTCGGGCGCCAGCCGGCGGCGAGGCGGGCGTCGAGCAGCTCCTGGGCGGTGGGGCGATGGTTCCAGACGGCGACCGCCGTCACGCCGCCGAGTCAGGTCGTGTCGTAGACGAGGTGGATCTCGTCGCGGTACGGGAGGATGACGTCATGGGTGTATTCATCCTGGGTGATCACCTCGACGATCAGCCGTGGCGGGCGCTCGGCGGCCCAGCCGCGGACGACGTGACCGAGGGTCGGGTGTCCGGCGACGAGCGCCGTGAGCTGCGCGAGCTCCTCCGCGGGCAGGCCGGCGTGATCGATCAGCATGGCACCATCCTTCACCGTCGGCCCCTCATTACGGGAAGTTGCAGGCGCTCAGAGCACCCGCGCGCCGTCGGCGTGCAGCTGAAACTCGTGGGCGTGCAGGTCGTGCGCGCTGCTGCGGGACTTGAGGACCCGGACCGTGCGCTGGATCTTCGGACCGATGTCGATCTCCAGCTGGATCAGGTTGTCGGACATATAGCTGAACAGGTCGTGGACCGCGGTGCCCCGGTTGCTGCGGTTCACCTCGCAGGTGACGATGCAGGTCGTACCGCGGATGATGAAGTGCTGCATCAGCGCATACATGTAATCGTGGAGGCGCTGGGGGTCGCTGGCGGCCGCGGCGAGGTCGCCGAGCGAGTCGATGACGACGCGCTGGAGCTTGTGCTCGGAGAGCATGCGGAAGATGCGGCTGATCACGCTGTCGATCTGCAGCTCGACCGGGCTCTCGTAGATGACATGCAGGCCCCGCGAGGTGGCAGCCTCGAGAGAATCGACCTGGAGGTTCCGGAACATGCGCGCGAGCTGGGTCGGGTTCTCCTGGAAATTGATGTAGAGGCTCGGCTCCGCGAGGCGCAAGCCCTCGAGCACGAACTGGGCGCCGACCGTGGTCTTGCCGCCGCCGGCCGGGCCCATCAGCAGGGTGGTGCTGCCGCGCCACAGGCCGCCGCCGAGCAGCGCATCGAAGCCTGGCACGCCGGTCGGGACCCGCTCGTGGATCACCCCGTAGCTCGGCGGGATCTCCGGGCTGACGAGGCGGGGGAACACCTGCAGGCCGCTGGCCGCGATGCGAAAGCCGTGGATGCCCTCCGCATAGCGGCTGCCGCGGAGCTTGAGCACCCGCATGAAGCGCTCGTCGCGGCTGCTCTTCTCCTGGCGCAGGAACTGGACGATGCCGTCGGCGATCGCGAATTCAGGCTGGCCGCGCGAGTGCTCCTCGCTGTATTCGCCGACCAGGAACACCGTGGTCTCGTAGGCGGCGAGCATGCTGGTGACCTCGTACAACATGCGGCGCATGTCGGCGATCGAGGGCGAGAGGTCATGCAGGGCCTTGAAGGAGTCGATGACGATGACCTTCGGACCGATGGCCTTGATCGCCTGCTTGAGCACGTTTTGGAGCTCGCCGATGCCGCCCTCGGCGAGCTCGGGGGCGATGTCCTGATAGATGACCGCCCCGCCGAGCTTCATCTCGTCGTAGAAGGTGAAGCGCTGCAGGTACTTGATGACCTTCGGCAGCGGCTCGCTGAGGGTGGTCAGATACAGGACCGGGCGCTCGTCGCTCGCGTTGTGAAACACCATCTGCTGGACGAAGATCGTCTTGCCGGTGCCGGGCTGGCCCATGATGATGTTGAGCGAATTGGCAGGGAAACCGCCGCCGAGGATCTGGTCGACCTCGCGGTTGCCGGTGCTGATGCGCGGGAAATCCTCGGAGGGCAAGTCGTCGGAGGGCGTGGCGTCGCTGGGGGTCACGGTCGTACTTCCTGCTGGGCGGGTCTGACGATGAGGCGCTGGACAGCCGCGAGCAGGCGAGTCTCCTCGATCGGCTTCATCATGAATGCATCCGCGCCGGCGAGGTGGGCGCGGTCGTTCGCGCTGAGCACGCTCAGCACGAGCACCGGGATGTCCGAGGTCGCCGGCGCGAGCTTGATCGCCCGGCACAGGCCGAGGCCGTCGAGCTTGGGCACCAGGATCTCGAGGATCACCAGCGCGGGCGCGTGCGCCTGCACGGCCGCCAGCGCGGCGGCGCCGTCTTCGAAGAGGCGCAGCGCGTAACCCGCGGGCTCGAGGAACTCGACGAGCAGCTCCCGGACGTGTCGGTCGCGCTCGACGACGACGATGTTTTGCACAGCGGGCTCGGACATTCGGTCTTCACTGCGCCCGCGTGGACCTTCGGCGCCGCCCATAAGACCATGGGAGCCAGAAACTGTCAATGCCATGCGCGCGCTGCTGGACATTCATACCTGGATGCACATTGGCATCAACGTTTACGTGGGCCATCAATGACGCCGTTTCAGGGCCACCCGTCCGGGATCGTCGACGGCTCACAGCGGCGCGCCGGGCTTCGGATCGACGGGGTGAACGCGGTCGACTTCGTTTGTGCGACGTAGGGCGCCGCGGCTTGGATACCCGCCGGTCGGGAGATTCCAATGGCTCAGTTCGATTCGGTGTGCTGCCATCCACGCTTCGCTCGCCAATGGCGCCTGGTCCATCGCGCTGGTGCGGCGGGGGTCCTCGTTCGGCGGCGTCGTCGACAGCGTGGCGCCCGTACGGCGGTGAGGTGGTGAGGTGGTGAGGCGCGATCACGCCCGCTCGAGCGCCGGCCCGCGCCGGCCCGAGCAGCTCCGGGGCGCGGGGTTCCTCCACAACCTGGCGGGGTCGATCACAGCCCGGTGCCCGGCCGCGCCGCCAAAAACACCTCGGCCAGCATGCAGCGGGCGCTGCCTCCGCCGAGCGCCTCGATGGTCGGAATATGCACAGGCAACAGCTCGGTGCGCTGCTCGAGCGCGCGGGTCTGGTCGGGCCGCAGCGCGCCCAGAGCCGCCCGGGACAGCACCAGCAGCGGCGTGCCCCGGGCCGTCGTCAGCTGTAACATATTGCCGGCGAATTGCTCGATCTGCGCCGGTGTCAGCTCGATGCAGGTCCCGGTCTCGGCGAGCCGTTCACGCAGCGGCTCGCGCTGGTCCGCCGGCACCATCGCCAGCCCGCACGCGGCGAAGCCCTCGCCGACGCAGCAGATCACGTTGGTATGGTAGATCGGCCGGCCGAAGGCGTCGGAGGCGTCGAAGATCACCGCCTCGTGGCCCTCCCGGGCCGCCCACGCCTGCACCAGCGATGCATCGGTGCGAGACGATCGGCAGGCGAAGACGCGGCGGCGCCGGGCGTCGAGCACCAGGCTCCCGGTGCCCTCGAGCGCCTGTCCACGCTCCGCGTATCCACTCCAGTCGACGACCTCGGTGACATGATACCGCCGCGCCAGCGCCTCGACCCGGTCGCGACGGATCTCCCGCCGCCGGCTGACGGTCGCCATCGGATATAGATAAATGTGCCCATTCGGGTGGGTGCTGAGCCAGTTGTTGGGAAATACCGCATCCGGCCGCGGGGGATCGAGGTCGTCATCCCACACCCACACGCCCACGCCCGCCGCCAGCAGCCCGCCGACCATCGCGTCGAACTCTCGCAGCGCCGCCTTCACCGCGTCCCCGTCTCCGTGTCGCTCGACCTGAAACCCGTTGCTGGCCGCGGTCTCCGGGTTGTAGCCGAAGGCCGCCGGCCGGATCATGAGCACCTGCGCGGCGAACACCGGTCCGGCTGACAATTCGAGGTCCGCGTCGGGCGTCGTCATCGCGCCCGCAGCCTAACATGGGCCGATCTTGAGCGCCTGGCGCTGCTGCTGCGGATCACGCGCCCGCCTCATGCACGCCTGTCCCCCGGGACATCCTCACCCCTTCCCGCGCTCGCCCTGCTCGGGCATGATGGACATCATGCGCTTCCTCGACCACGAGCTACGCTGGTGCGCCGGCCGGACCTTCCGCGAGCTGGTGATCGTCGCCGGCGGCCTCGGCTTCATCGCCGTGGAGGTGCTGGGCCCCGGGCCGCCCGACCTCGGCAACCTGATCGTCTACATCGCCGCGACCCTGCTGTTCGCGCTGCGCTTCTTCGCCGCCCGGGCCGCCGCGGTCGCCACCTGCATCGGCGCGATCGTCCAGCAATGGCCGCACATGCGGCTCGGCGAGCTCACCCCCGAGACCGCGGCCGTGCTGCCGCTGGTGGGCATCGCCGTGCTCGCCTGCGGTGACCTCGTCGATCGCTACGAGCGCGCGCCCTCGCGCATCTCCTGGTTGCCCAATCCCTGGGCCGGCTTCACCGCGGCCCAGACCCGCTCGCTGCGCTGGGCCAGCTACGCCGCGGGCGCGCTCGCCGGGCTGCTCGATCACACCTTACAGCTCGTGCAACGCCGCGCCGACCTGTTCATGCTGCCTGCCCCGTGGTGGCCGCGCATCACCATGCTCGTGCTGGTCGGCGCGCTGGTGCTGCTGTGCCTCGGGCGAGCGATCGGCGCGCTGGTCGTCTGGGCCGTCGCGCTGGTCGTGGTGGTGCTCGTCGCCCCGCTCGCGTGGCAGGCCGAGGCGCTGCTCGGGCCGCTGCGCCCCGGTCCGGGCAACCTGCCGGAGATCTTCCACGGCGCCGCGCACTACTTGCTGCCGGTCTTCCTGCTCGCCACCGTCGCCGCGCTCATCACCAGCCCGGTGGTGCTGCGCCTGCTGCGACGCACGATGCTCGCCTGAGCCACGGTCGCCTCGCCCATGCGCACCGGGGTCATGCGCTGGCCGAGCACATGGCGCCGCCACTCGGCCTCGAAGGCGTCCGCGTCGATGCCGAGCACCTCGCGCAGCAGCCGGTGGCCGCCGGAGTCGACGAACACCTCCTCGACGAAGCGCCGATAATATGTGCGCAGCAGCCCGCGCTCCTGCAAGTAGTGGCACAGGTAGCGGGCCTGCGCGTAGTTGGTGCCGGGGTCCTCTTTATAAAAGCTGCGCGCCGAGGTCGCACACAGCGTCGCGAAGGGCGGCAGCACATCGGCCCGGATCGCCTCCTGCAGGCCCTCCAGCCGCCAGTTGTTCTGGCCGACGATCTCCCAGAAGCGCTCGTCGCATTGCTCGTACAGCGACGCCATGCCCTCCTCGAACCACGCCGGACAGGCCGGGAAGTTGGCGGCCATGAACGGATGCACGATCTCGTGGACCAGCGTGCCGCTCCCGGTGGCGATGTTCATGAGCAGGGCATTGTGACGCTGGAGATAATAGCCGTACGGCGTGTCGGGCGTGTCGGCGAACAGCAGCCACGCGTGCCGGTTGTAGCTCTCGTCGTCTTTAAATAGATAGATGTCGACGATCTCCAGCGGGTCGTCGCGGAAGTAGGCCTCGCGCAGCCGCGTCACCGCCCAGCGGATCGTATGCTCGGCGTGCCATGCGACCTGCCAGGCCGGCTCGTCGCCGACCACCACGAAGGGCGCCTCGACCAGCACCGTGAAGCCCCGACCCGCATACCGTTTACGCAGCGCCTCCGCCCGCTCTTCCAGCGCGCTCGCGGCGATCCGCGTGCCCGGCGGGACCGGCAGTTTCAGCGACGCCGGCAGCCCCAGCGAGCCCGGCCTCCGCGGGTCCGGCCGGGCGAGCGATTCAGCCTGGGCCCGAGGTTCTGCCGGCACCCGCCGCGGCCGAACCCGCGCCTGTCCGGCTGTCGGCGAGCCGCCACATACGGCGGCGCAAGTCAGGACCCCAAACAAGAGCGCACGACGCTGCATCCAGAGAGACACGCACGAGCCCAGCCTTGGTTCCCCGACCAGATCCACGCCTCCACAGACGCCTCGTCCGTCTTGACCGCGTGCCGGGGCCCTGACAAACTGCCGCCCCCCTGGTGACATCCTCGGCTGGTGCCATGTCTTCGATGCAACCAATGATGAAGAAGTACCCGCGCACTCGGCACCTCGAGACCTCGCGCTTCCAGCACGGCGACCACGACCTCGAGGCCGTCGCCTTCAAGGACGTGCGCGGCAAGTTCCTGGTCGTCGAAGAAAAAATGGACGGAGCCAACGCAGGGATCAGCTTCGACGCCGAGGGCCGCCTGCTGCTCCAGTCACGCGGTCACTACCTCGCCGGCGGCCCGCGCGAGCGGCACTTCGACCTGTTCAAGCGGTGGGCCCACGGCCACGCCGAGGACCTCTACCTCGCCCTGGGCGATCGCTACATCATGTACGGCGAGTGGATGTATGCGAAGCACACCTGCTTCTATGACGCCTTGCCGGCCTACTTCATGGAGTTCGACATCTACGACCGCGAGCAGGACCTGTTCCTCTCGACGGCCCGCCGCCGCCAGCTGCTCGCCGGCCTGCCCGTGGTCTCGGTCGCCGCGCTCTGGGAGGGCCGCCCGCAGAAGCTCTCCGAGCTGACCAACCTGATCGGCCCCTCCCTCTTCAAAACCCCGGCGTGGCGCGAACGCCTCGTCGAGGCCGGCGGCGCCGCCGGTGTATCGGCCGCCCAGGTGCTCGCCGAGACCGACGGCCACGACGCCATGGAGGGCCTTTACATCAAGGTCGAGGACGACGAGCGGGTGCTGGACCGCCTCAAGTGGGTGCGCGCCAGCTTCCTCAGCGCGCTCGCAGATTCAGGCAGCCACTGGCTCGACCGCCCGATCGTCGTCAATCAACTGGCCGAGAACGTTTAGGCGCGGCGCAGGCGTGAGCGCCCTCGGCCGGGATCCGGTCTCAGCCCGTCGGCGCCAGATCGTTGCGACGCTGGCGTCGTTGTCACCCGGACGATGCCGATCTCGCGCCGTCGCATGCTCGCCGGACTGCCATGCCTCGCGCTCGGCGGCTGCGCATCCGCCGGGACGCCGCGCCCGACGGCCGTGGCGATGACTCCCTTGCATCTGCGCTCGCCGGCCCCGTGGAAACAGGGGCTCGGCCCGCTCGCGGACGTCGAGCCGGCGCTGCGGGTGGCGTTCACCGAGGCGCAGGGGCACCTGCTGCTGCCGCCCCCTGGACCTCGCGCATGGCGACATCTGCGACCCGAGGCGCAGCAATCTGTGGCCGAGTTTCGCGCCGACGGCCCGAACCATCGCGGCGCCCCGCGTGATCGCATCGCCCTGCTGCCGCTCGGGCGCTTCCCGTTCGAGGTCATCGCCGACGGCCGAACGGTGAGCATGGTCCGCTCACCGGAGCTGCCGGCGATCGCGGCGGTGCTGGCCGCGTTCTTCGCCACGCCGGTGGATACCTTGCCGGTCGAGGCGTTTCCGGCGACTCGTATACCCGGGCGGGTGCGAGCCGGGCGCTCGCAGTACGACGCCAGGGCCCTGCTCGACCGCGCCGCCGTGCGCTTGCCAGAGGATGCGCACGGCATGCTCGCGCTCGTGAACGTCGACCTGTTCGTATTCAACGAGCAGGACCATGCATATGGATGGTCGACCCTGCACGATCGCCTCGCAGTGGTCGGCTTCTCACGGCTCGACCCGGGCGCCCACGGCGACCTCGCGCTGGAGGACGCTTCAGGGGCGCTGCTGCGGCGCGGGCTGCGGGTGGCGGTCCACGAGGTCGGGCATATGTTCGGGCTCGGCCATTGTCAGCTGTTTCGCTGCGCGATGAACGGGATCGCCGACCTCGAGGAGCTCGATGCGACGCCGCTGCGGCTGTGCCCGCTGTGCCTGCGCAAGCTGCACATCGTCACCGGACTCGACCCGCGGGCCCGTGATGCGGCGCTGCTGCGGGTGTTTACAAACCTCGGGATCGCCGAGGAGGCGCGCTGGGTGGCCGAGCGCGCGCGCCGGCTGTGGCCCACGGCGTAGATGCCCGGGCGGCTTCTCCGCCGCACACCAGGTTGATACGGACAACCGGAAAAACGATCCCTCGCCGCTGTGGGTGTGGTCGCTGGACCCAATCACGAACCCTCTCCATAGCGCGAAGCCGTTCGCGCGTCGCTCGGGCCCCGTCGACACTCAGCGGGGATTGCGCACTCCGACCCCGCATCGGCTGCTCGCCCCGGGCGAACGACGCTACCCGCGAGGAAAAGCTCTCGTGCCGGGCATGCTCCCGGCCGGACAAACTCGAGCGACGCTGCTTTACCCATGAACAAACCCGGCCTGGTCCCCGAGCCCTGCCACGACCCGGTCGCAGACCCGGTCGCAGAGGTGGAATCACTGGAGGCCAACCTCGCCGCCAAGGTGAGGGACCTCGAGGCCTACGCCCGCCGGGCCTCGCTCCTGCAGCGGGTGACGGCCGCGCTCACCACGGCCCGCACCGTGCAGGACGTCGCCGGCGTCGTCACCTCGCACGGCCGTGAGGTGTTCGCGTCGACCGCGACGCTGCTGTACGTGCTCGACCCGGAGGGCCGCATGCTCGAGCTCTGCTCGTTCGGCGGCGTCGATGGCGGCCGGGTCGCCGGCTACGATCGTTTGCCGATCGATGCGGACCAGCCGCTGCCCCGGGCGGTGCGCACGGGGCTCCCGATGTGGCTGGGTACCCGCGCGGAGGTGGTGGCGGCCCATCCCGCGCTGGCCGCCGTGGCGTTCGACGGCATGCCGCTCTCCGGCGTCGTCGCGCTCCCGTTGCGCGACACCCGGGAGGTCATCGGTGGCCTGGCGTTCAGCTTCTACAGCGAGCCCGAGCTCGGCCCGGTCGAGCGCGACTTCTTCCTGACGATCGGGTCGCAGTGCGGCCTCGCGCTCGAGCGTGCGCGCTCCTTCGAGGCCGAGCGGCGCGCCCTCGCGGCCGAGCGGCGCGCGAACGAGTCGTTGCAGCGGCAACGGGAGCGCCTCGCCGTGCTCGCGCGGGCCGGGGAGACGCTCTCCTCGTCGCTCGACTCGCGGCGCTCGCTCGCCGAACTGACCCGGCTCGTGGTCCCGGAGCTCGCCGACTGGTGTGCCATCGACGAGCTCGGCCCGGACGGGCAGATCCGGCGCATCGCCATCGCCCACCGCGACCCCGCAAAGGTCGCCCTGGCCGAGCAGCTCGCCGCCAAATACCCGCCGGATCCCAACGCCGGACAAGGCGTGGCCGCGGTGCTGCGGACCGGAATCACCGAGTGGGTCCCCGACATCCCCGACGAGCTGCTCGCCGCCGCCGCACGCGACGCCGAGCACCTCGCGCTGGTGCGTTCACTCGGCCTCACCTCGTACGCGACCGTGCCCCTGGTCGCCCGCGGCAAGGTGCTCGGCGCCCTCAGCCTGGTCACCGAGGGCGAGCGCCGGCTGGTCGAGGAGGATATGCGCTTCGCCGAGGAGCTCGCCCGCCGGGCCGCCCTCGCGCTCGAGAACGCCCGGCTCTACGAGACCGCCGAGGCCGCACGCGAGCGCCTGCACGACCTGTTCATGCAGGCGCCCGCGGCGATCAGCATCGGCAAGGGCCGGGAGCACCGCTATGCGCTCGCCAACGGCCCCTATCAGTCCATCCTCGGGCGCGGGGAGCTGCTCGGCCGGACCCTGCGTGACGTGTTCCCCGAGGCCCAGGACCCGTCCTCCTTCGCGATGATCGAGCGCGTCTTCGACACCGGAGAGACCTTCGTCGCCCGCGAGATGCCGGTGCAGCTGCACCGGCGAGACCGCTCCAGGCCAGGGGACCGGTACTTCAATGTGGTGTTCCAGGCGACGCGCGACGTCTCCGGTCGCATCGACGGCGTCGCCACCTTCGCCTTCGAGGTCACCGATCAGGTGCTCGCGCACCGCGAGCTCGAGGCGCTGGCCGCCGACGTCGCCTGCAACGAGGCGCGCGACTACTCCCGGGCGGCGCGCTCGACCGGCAAGCGCGTCGACGTCGACGTCAAGGCGCTGCTCGCAGAGGTCACCGAGCTGCTCGCGCCGAAGCCACCCGCCTGCGTCATCGCCGAGGGCGACCTG
>NZ_JACCSO010000125.1 GCF_013812955.1 Nannocystis sp.
GTCCAGCGCCGGCAGCTCGGCGAACAGCCGGCCGAGGCCCGCGGGCACCGCCACGTCCGCCACCTTCAGGTCCCAGTGCCCGGCCTCGAGCCCCCGCGGACCGGCCCTGGCCCTCGCACGCAGGGCCAAACCGACGCCGTCGAGCTCGAGCTGCGCCGCGCTCGCGCTCAGCACGCTGTCGTGGCGGGCCTCGGCCTCGAGGTGAAGCCCGGAGATCGGCCCGCAGTCGGCGCAGTCGAGCGTCAGCTCGGCGTGCAGGCGGCTCCAGTCGTCGCCGCCGAGGGTCGCGGAGAACACCGGCCGTTGCAGCCCGTACTTGGGCCCGAGGTCGGCCATGGCGCGGCCGCGCACGGCGACGTTGGGGGCGCCGCGCAGGTGGGTGCTGCCGGCGAGGTCGAGGTCGGCGAGGCCGGGCAGCTCGAGGTGCACGCCGAGGTCGAGCTTGCCGGCGGTGGTGCGCGCGTCGATCAGCAGCGTGGGGTCGCCGGGGGCCGCGTTCAGGCGCTCGGCGATGGTGCCACCGATCAGCTCGGCGAGCGCGCTGCGACGACCGTCGACGGCGATCAGGGCCAGGCCGTCGAGGCGCGCGGCGTCGAGCTCGACGTGGACCAGCTCGGCGATCGCCAGGTCGGTGGTGATCAGGCCGCGCAGCTCGAGCCTGGGCTCGGACCAGCGGGCCTCGAGCGCGAGGGCCTCGAGCGCGAGGCCGGGCAGCTTCGCGGCGGCGTCGTCGAGCTTGAGGTGGGCGCTGAGGCCCGACCACTCGAGGTCACGCAGCGCGAGGCGCAGGTCGGCGACCACGGCCTCGCCGGAGCCGGCGTCGATGATGTCGATGCCCGCGAGGCGCACGGAGGCGACCAGGAGGTCGACCGGCAGCTCGGGCAGGATGGTCGTGCGTGGCGGCTCGGGCGGGCCGGGCATCGCCAGGTCCGCGAAGCCGCCGGGGATCAGCGTGACCTGCACGTCGCTGACCTCGAGCGTGGCGACCTCGAGCAGGCCGTCGAACAGCGCCCATGGGTTCCAGGTCAGCGAGATCTCGCGGACGACCACCAGGCCGCGGCCGCTCTTGTCGGCGATGAAGATGTCGCCGAGCACGAGGTGGTCGATCAGGCGCCCCTCGACGCGGCCGATCCGGATCTCGCCGGGGATGCGATCGTTGTAGAAGCCGAGCCCCTTGTCGAGCGCGAGGTGCAGGAAGCCCGGCGAGTACAGCAGCAGCGTCACGAACAGCGCGACCAGCAACAGCAGCACCACCACCACGCCGAGGGTCCAGCGCACGATCTTGCCGGCGATCCGGCGCGCGCGTGGATATCGGGGACGACGCTTCATACCTTAAAAGGTCTCCCCGAGGCCGAAGTGGATCGCCCAGATGCGCTCGCCCTCGGACTGGTCGGTCTCGTTCAGGCGAAAGCCCGCGTCGAGGCGAAACACCCCGATCGGGCTGTCGTAGCGCAGGCCCGGACCGACCGAGTAATTCCAGTTCTTCGGGCTGAAGCTCGCGGTCCCGGCGCGCACGTCGCCCATGTCGAAGAAGGCGACCGCGCTCAGCTTGTCGACCATGCGCACCCGGGTCTCGAAGTTGGCGAGCACCATCGTCCGGCCGCCGACGGGTACCCCGCGGCAGCGCGTATCGGTGGTCCCGCAGGTGCCGTCCTCGCGCATCGCGTCGAGGACCCGCGGCGACAGCCGGCGCAGGCCCCAGCCGCGCACGGTGTCGGAGCCGCCGAGGTACAGCTTCATGTCGATCGGCGCGCCCGCGTTGGGCCCGAAGGGGAAGATGAAGCCGACGCTCGCGCGCGCGGCCAGGGTGACCCGCTCGTGCGGGGTGTAGTAGCCGCGCAGGGTCGGCTGGAACTTCTGGAAGCTGAAGTGGCCGCCGAGCCCGGCGATGTCGTAGAGCAGGCCGAGAATCGCCCCGTTCTTCGGCTTGAGGATCGAGTCGACGAAGTAAAAGGTCAGCTCGGGCTCGAGGTAGCTGACGAAGTACGGGTCGCGAAAGTCCCGGCCGACGATCGAGTCGGCGGCGTTCAGCGCCGGTGAGACGTTGAAGAAGTCGACGAAGTGGGCGTTGTAGGTCAGCTCGAGCTGCACGTGGCGGCCGAAGAAGCGCGAGGGGCCCATGCGCAGCGTCGGCGAGTAGAACTGATAGCCCTGCCAGATGCCGAGCTCGAAGCCGGGCGCGAGGGTCCAGGTGGTGCGCTTCTCGAGGAAGCCTTTTTGCTGGAACTTGGGCTCGATGCGCAGCAGCGGGCCGTGGGCCTCGGGGCGCAGCAGGGACGGCAGCTCGGCGTAGCCGGCGGTGACGCGCAGGTCGAAGCGGGTGAGGTTCTTGCCGAAGTTCTTGTGGGAGTAGAGCATGCTGACCCGCTCTTCCCAGCGCACGGGGTCGATGCCGATGCCGGGGCCGACCTTGATCGACTGGGTCTTGGACTCGACCACGCGGATGGTGAGGTCGACGCGGCCGGGGCGGCTGGGCTGGTCGTCCATGGCGATCGAGACCGACTGGAACACGTCCATGGCGTAGATCGCCTGCTCGATGCGGGTCTTCAGGGCGGGCGAGTAGCGGTGGTTCGGGGCGAAGTCGATCTCGTTGCGGACGTACTTTTCGGGCACGCCGACGAGGCCCTCGATCGTGATCTCGCCGATGCGCACGAAGGGGCCGGGGCGCAGGTCGAAGTCGACCTCGACGCCGCGGCCAGGGTCGACGACCGCCCGCTCCTCGACCTCGGCGAAGGCGTAGCCGCGATCCTGCATCTTGCCCCTGATCTGCTCGTTGGAGCCGTTCAGGAGCGGGATCTCGAAGGTGTCGCCCTCGCGCAGCATGCTGGCGTTGGCGAGCTGCTGCGGGGTCGCCTTGGGGTCGGGCGGGTCGCCCTTGGGGCCCTCCGGGGCGCCCTCCGGGAAGTGCACCTCGAGGTCGGTCACCTTGGTCGGCGCGCCCTCGCGGACGACGATCGTGATGGTCGTCTTGCCCGGCCGGCGCTCGCCCGGGTGCCTGCCGAACAGCCGCGTGCGCCCCACCTTGGTGAACGGCACCATCGACACCACCTCGGCGTCGTAGTAGCCGTACGCTTGGTAGACCTGGAGGATGCGCTCGGCGTCGATCGGCAGCATCGCCTCGCTGAACGGGTACTTCGGCTTCCAGACCAGCCGCGAGCTCTCGCCGATGTTCAGGTACGCCAGCAGCTCCTTCTTCTTGAAGCGATGCACGCCCTCGAGCTCGATGCGCGTGATGTACGACTCGACCCCGCGCACGTCGGCGATGCGGCCGCCCAGGCAGCCGGAGCTGAGCGTCGCGCAGCCGAGCGCGAGCAACGTCGTTCGCAGGGGAATCACGGGCTCCTTACATAGCCCAGGTCGCCTGACGCGCATGGTCCGGCGCCCGGGCTCCAGGGCGGCGGCGCGGGCGATCCGCCTATTTCGCCCCTTCCTGGGCTCGCACGGCGCTGGGGGCCGAGTCGGCTCGACCGGGGGCGCCCGACCCGGCCGCCCCGGCTGCGACCGCGGCGCCCGGAGTCCGCGAGCGCCGCGATCGTCAGAAAGTCGATTTGGCAGTTGCCCGGTCCGCATCTGACCCTCGAGACAGCCCAGTCTCCGGGATCCCGCGAGCCCCTGCTCCTCGCCCCTGCGCCCTTGCTCCGCGCGCGGGCCTGGCCTATGACTCCCGGCCCGTGCCCGTGGCCACCACCTCCTTCCTGTTCTGCGTGTGCCAGACCGGCGCCGAGGGGGCCATCGCCGAGGAGCTCGCCGGCAGCCGGCCGACCCTGCGCCGCGCCTTCGCCCGCCCCGGCCTCATCACCTTCAAGGACACCGCCGGCGAGGTCGCGCCCGACCTGCGCCTGGGCGCCGTGTTCGTGCGGGCCTTCGGCGCGTCGATCGGCCCCGTCGCCGATATGGCCGGCCTGGTCGCCGCCGTACGCCGCTTCTGTCCCGAAGGCCAGGCGGTCCGTCTGCACGTGTGGGAGCGCGACGTCAGCCGCCCCGGCGAGGAGCCGCCCGGGCATCAGTACGGCGTCCAGGCCGCCGAGGTCCGCGCGCGCATCGAGGCGGTGTGGGACGAGACCGGCCGCGAGCTGCTGCCGGGCGCGCGCGCCGAACACGGCGACTGGGTGCTGGACGTCATCGTCGCGAACGACGAGCCGTGGTGGCTCGGTTATCACCTGCACGGCCCCGAGCACGGGGCCTGGCCGGGCGGCCGCATCGCCGTCGAGATGCCGCCCGAGGCCCCGTCGCGCGCCTATCGCAAGCTCGAGGAGGGCCTGATCTGGTCGGGCGCGCCGCTGCGGGCCGGCGACGTCGCGGTGGAGATCGGCAGCTCACCCGGCGGGGCCAGTTATGCGCTGCTGCGCCGCGGCGTCGAGGTGCACGGCGTCGACCCGGCGAAGATGGCCCCCGTCGTCCTCGATTATCATAAGGACCAACCCGGCAACCACTTCGTGCACCTGCACCGACCGATGAGCCTGGTCCAGCGCAGCGACCTGCCACCGGTCCTGCACTGGGTCCTGCTCGACGTGAACCTCGCGCCCCAGGTCGCGCTCATCGCCGCCCGCCGCCTCGCCGCCCGCCCGCGTGGCGCCCTCATGGGCGTGCTCCTGACCCTCAAGCTCGACGACTGGAAGGCCATCCGCCACATCCCCCGGTTCCTGAACAGCGTCTCGGCGATGGGCATGGTCGAGGTCAAGGCGACGCAGCTGCCGAGCAACCGCATGGAGGTGTTCGTCTGCGGCCTGACCGAGAAGGGCAAGGCGCGGCTGCAAGAGCCGAAGCAAGAGCCGAAGCAAGAGCCGAAGCAAGAGGGCGAGCAGGACGAGCAGAAGATGAAGCCGGCGCCGAAGCGAGCGAAGAAGCAAAAGGTGAAGCCCGCGAACTGAGCGGGTCTTGCCCGTGGTGGTCGCGCCCGTTATCGTCGGGGATGTTCGCTCGTTGTGTGCTTGTGGTGGGTCTTGCCGGGCTCATCGACGTCGCCTGCGGTCCGTCGCCGGGCACGGACAGCACCGCCGGCTCGACCGGCGTCGTCACGGGGGAGAGCAGCGAGGAGCCGGCGCCGACGAGCGGGGAGGACAGCGGCGGCGATACGCTCGCCTGCGACGACCCGGTGCCGATCGCCCAGGCGCTCGAGCCGTCGGCGCCGTCGGGCTTCGTGCGCTGTGACAATGACGCGGTCCACCGGATCGAACCCGTCGCCTGCGAGGTCCCGGTCACACCCTCGAGCTGCGCGGACAATTCAGCGGGTGGGTGCTCGGTGGACGCGGATTGCACGGAGGCGCCGTTTGGTTCGTGTCAGCAGAGTCCCGCGCTCTGGGCGCCGCAGCAATGTGCGTGTGTCTACGGCTGCCGCACCGACGCCGACTGCGGGTCGGAGCAGATCTGTCGCTGCGCGGGTACCAGCCTCGGTCTATTCACCCAGTGCATCTCCGCGGGCTGTGCGAGCAGCGCCGATTGCGACGGCGGCTGGTGCGTGCTGTCCCCCGATGCCTGCGATCCCGGCGGCTACCGGGTCGAGTGCCTGACGCCCGCGGACGCCTGCTTCGGGACCGACAACTGCGACCTGTACTCGTGCATCACGTACGGCGACGAGAGCGAGTGGCACTGCGAGCAGCAATTCTGCGGTTGACGGCCCGCTGCTCAGGTCGCCGGCCACGGAAGGTCATGCCATCGGTGTGCAGCGGGCTGAGGCTGATCTCGACCGGGAACTCGCGGCCGTCCTTGGAGCGACCGCACAGGTCCAGTCCCCGGTCCGGGGAGGGATGGCCGTCCCGGAGCCCGACAGGGACGATCTGCTCCACGGGCGCGCCGAGCAACTCCGTCCGGGAATAGCCGAACAGCTGCTCCACCTGGGCGTTCGCCAGCAGGAGCGTGCCGTCCGGGGCGACGACGAGCAGGCCGTCCGGGGCCGCATTAAAGAGCGCCTGCACAATCGGAGGCCAGGTCGTGAGGTCGAATGGAGCGTTGTTCATGAGCATCGAATGCCCGCACCTCGGTTCAGGCTGCCGGTACGGTGAAGAAAAAGCGGCTGCCGGCGCCGGGCCGGCTGTCGATCCCGATCTGACCCCCGTGGGCCTCGACGATGCCTTTGGCGATCGCCAGGCCCAGCCCGGTGCCAGCCTTGTCGCGCTCCCCGGCCCGCCAGAACCGGTCGAAGAGGTGCTCCTGCAGCGCCGGAGCGATCCCCGGGCCAGTGTCGGCCACGGAAAACTCGATCCCGGCCGCACGGCGGACGGCCTGCAGCGTGATGATGCCTCCGGCCGGCGTGAACTTCACGGCGTTGTCGAGCAGGTTGGCGAGGACCTGGAGCAGCCGGCCCCGGTCGCCCTGTACGGACGGCAGGCCCGGCTCAGCGGTCACCACCAGGGCGATCGACCGTTCGTCTGCGTGCAGCCGCATCAACGCCGCGGCTTCGTCCAGCAGCTCGTGAGCCGGCACGGCCTGAGGCTCGATCTGCAGCCGCCCGGCGTCGATGAGCGCGGCGTCCAGCAGGTCCCGGATCAGTCCGCTCATCCGCTCCACGGCCCGACGAATGACGCCCATCTGCTTGCGCAGGCACTCGCCAGGCGGCCCCGGCACCTGATGTTCGGCGAGGGCAGCGGCGAGCACGATCGTGTGGAGGGGGTTTTGGAGGTCGTGCGAGACGGTGGCCAGCACCTCGTCACGGGAGCGGGTCGCGACCTCCGCCCGCTGGCGCGCCAGATGCTCCCCCGCCAGCGCCTGCTCGAGCGCCTGCCGGGCGCGGCGACGCTCGATGACGCGGCCGACGACGTAGCCGATCTGCTGCACGACGTCGAGCCACGCGTCGTCCGGCTCGATGGCCAGCGGCGAGAAGAACTCCATCACGCCCTCCACGCGGGGCCCGACCATGATCGGAAAGCCGAATCCGGCCCGCACCCCAATGTCGATCGCGGCGCGGGCCCGCGGGAAGTTCGCATCCTTGGTGACATCGGCGACCCACAGCGCACGGCCGCTGGCGAGCACACGTCCGGGCAGGCCGACGCCCCGGGCGAGCGGCATCGCCTCGGTGATGCATCGAAACGCGACAAAGGCCTCAGGATCGTCCATATGCCAGAGCCCTGTCGACACCAGCATGTCACCGTCACTCTCCGGCAATATGTAGGCATGACCGATCGGCCAGCCCGTCAGGACGCAGACATCATCGAGGGTGTGCTGCAGGACCGGCCGGACGTCGTCCTCGCTGTTCGCGGCCACGGCCACCCGCTGCAGCAGGCGGAGGAGCGCCTCCTCGCGCTCGCCGAGGGCGCGGTTCGGAGGAGTCCTGGCTGAGTCCGGCACGGTCATCGTGTCATTCATGGTCGCGGCGCCAGTCAAAGAGTACACCCCTTGGCACGCCGTGTATGTCACGAGCGAACTGCGTCGTAAACCGTGCTCGACCGGGCACAAACATGGAGCATCAGAGATCGATCTCCGAGATAGAGCGGCGCGCCCGCTCCGCGCATGCAATCGCCATTCAAACATAGCTCTCACGCTCGGCTGCGCAGGAGCAGCCAGACGCCGTGCCGGGCAGCGACCCGGGCGCGTGCTGCCATTCCTGAGCACCCGAGCTTGCCGCTGCGCGGCGACCGGGCGCCAGGCTCGCCAAACGACGGTCGGCCAGGCCTACCGGAGCACGGGCGGTACGATCGGGCCGGCGCTGGTGTTCGGGTGGATCGCCGGACGCGGCGCGGCGGCATGCACCGCGTCATGAAGCGTCATCGTAGTCCTTGAACAGATAGCTATAATAACCGGCGACTTCGCGCAGCAGCGACCACGGCTCGCGGCCCTCCAGCACCATCGCCGCGTGCGCGCCGCGGACCTCGGGCACGCCGAAGCGGCGCAGCGCGAGCTTTGTGCGGCTGATATGATAGTACTGGCTGACGGCGATCACCGAGCGCAGCCCGTGCTGCTGCATATAATCGGCGGTGAAGCGGGCGGTGAGATGAGTGTTCTCGCCGCCGCGGTCCTCGACAATTACGTCGGCCGGGACGCCGCGCTCGACGAGGTAGTTTTTCATCGCCTCGGCCTCGAAGGGGCTGCCGGGGTCGCGGCCGCCGCTGACGATGATCTTTGGGATCTTGCCCCGCCGGTACAGCTCGAGCGCGCGATCGAGGCGCCGGCACAGGCGGCCGGAGAGGGTGCCGTCGTGGGAGACATGGTTGCCGAGCACGACGGCGAGGTCGGCGGGCGCGTCGTCGTCGATGCAGCCGTCGATGCAGATCGCCGCGAGGTGCACGAGGGCCCACGCGGCGAGCACGAGCACGACCAGGCGCAGCCGCCGGAGGGCGCGAGACATGGCCGCAGGATAGCGCGGGGGAGCGGACATGCCGCCCTCACGCGCGAGCGAGCCC
>NZ_JACCSO010000146.1 GCF_013812955.1 Nannocystis sp.
GGCGCTGGCGGAGTCCGATTACGCGCCGGTGACGGCCCAGCCGACCCTGGCCTCGGCGATCCAGATCGGCGCGCCGGTGTCGCTGCCGCGGGCCGTGCGGGCGCTCGCGGACTGTGACGGGCTCGTCGAGCAGGCGAGCGAGGAGGAGCTCGCGGACGCGGCGGCGCGGGCCGATCGCACCGGCATGTTCAACTGCCCGCACACCGGGGTCGCGCTCGCGTGTTTAATTAAACTCGTGGACGCGGGCACGATCAAGCGGCACGAGCGGGTGGTCGTGATCTCGACGGCGCACGGGCTCAAGTTCGCCGAGTTCAAGGGCCGCTATCACGACGGGGCGCTCGGCTTCGCCGGACGCTTCGCCAATCAGCCGGTGACGGTGCCGACCGAGCCGGAGCAGGCGGTCGCGGCCTTGCACCGCCTGCTCGACGCGCAGCGGGTGTGATCCGCGATCCCCATCGTCTCCTCGATCATGGGCCGACGAAGCGCCGCATGGCCCAGTCGATCGCGGGCGAGTCGTCGCAGATGCCGCTCAGGTGCGACTGGAAGCTCTTCACGTCGTAGCCGAACTCATTGTTGGCGACTGAGCCCTGGGTGCCCTCGGCGAGGGTGAGGCTCTCGCCCAGGGCGGTGAACTTGAGATCGAGGCGGGTCGGGGTGTTACAGCAGTTGTCGCAGTCGCACTCCTCGGCGACGATCTGCTCGAGCTTCAGTTCGCCCTGGGCGGCGGCGATCGGTCCGAGCAGGCTGCCGGCGTGGAAGCGGGCCGGGGCGCCGGGGTTCTGGGTGTCCCAGATCGACACGCCGACCAGCTCGCAGCCGGCCTTGCTCATTTGCCGCTCGACGACGATGCGCGGGCACGCCGACAACTTGCCGGGCAGCCACTCATTGGGCACGTCGAGGGTGAAGGTCCACGGGTCGGGCTTGAGGCAATTGGCGCCGCAGGGGCAGCCGTCGAGGGCGTAGATCGGGCCCTGGTTGTCGCCGGTGTTGGTGCCGACGAACTCGAGCGTGCCGCAGCCGGGGGGGTCGCCGACGTGCACCAGCGTCGCGTCGATCTCCGGACCGTCCATGCCGCAGCCGACGACGCCGCCGGTGGTGTCGCCCGAGCTGCTCCCGGGCTCGCCGCTGCTGCTGCTGCTCGGGTCCAGGCTGGTGCTCGAGGTCCCGGGGCTGGTGGTCGTGAGGGAGTCGGTGACTTGCCCGGAGTCGGTGACTTGCCCGGAGTCGGTCGCCGGACCCGAGTCGGTCGCGGTGTCGGAGCCGATGCTCGAGCCCGGGTCCGTGGTCGGCGTGGTCACGGTGCTCGGCGAGGTGCTGGGGTCGCCGCTGGGGTCGCCGCCGCTGCTGCTCGAGCCGGCGCTGACGGTGGTGGCGACGGTGTCCTCCGAGCAGGCGACCAGGAGGACGGGGATCAAGGCAAGGATAAGCGTACGCATCCCCGCAGCTTAGCCCCGCGGGGTCGTGTCCGTCGAGCCGCGGCGCGCCGCCGGCGGTCGGAAGTGGGCGGCGTCAGCTTGGCAGGATGGTGACGCGGACGCGGGTCTTCTTGCCGGCCTGGAGCCGCAGGTACGCGCCCCCACAATCCGCGGCGGTCAGCACCCGGGCCGGGTCGATGCAAAGTTCGCCGTTGATCTTCACGGCGCCCTGTTCGATCCGCTGGCGGGCCTCACGTTTGGACTTGAAGGCCAGCAGCTCCGGATGGGTGACGAGGTCGATCAGCTTGATCTCGGCGAGGTCGAGGTTCAGCTCGGGGACCGCGCTCCAGTCCTCGCCGCCGCCGAAGGCCTGGCGGGCCGCAGTTTGTGCGGTTTCGGCGGCCTCCTGGCCGTGCAGCAGGCGGGTCGCCTCGTACGCGAGGCGGGCCTTGGCGGCGTTGAGGGCGGCCCCGCCGTCCTGGGTGAGCGCGGCGATCTCGGCGATCGGGAGCTCGGTGAAGATGCGCAGCAGCTTGGCGACGTCGCGGTCGTCGCAGCCGATCCAGTACTGGTAGTAGTCGAAGGGCGGCAGGCGCTCGGGGTCGAGCCAGACCGCGCCGCGCTCCGTCTTGCCCATCTTCTTGCCGTCGGCGGTCGTCAGCAGCGGGAGGGTCAGACAGTGGGCCGTGCCGGGCTCGCCCTCGGGGGTCATGCGGCGGATCAGCTCGATGCCGGCGACCATGTTGCCCCACTGGTCGCTGCCGCCGAACTGCAAGATGCAGCCGTGGTGGCGAAACAGATGCAGGAAGTCGTAGGCCTGCAGCAGCTGGTAGTTGAACTCGAGGAAGCTCAGCGGGATCTCGGCGTCGAGGCGGTCGCGGTAGGTCTTGACCGTGATCATGCGGTTGATCGTGAAGTGGCGGCCGATCTCGCGCAGGAAGTCGATGTAGCGCAGCTCGAGCAGCCAGTCGGCGTTGTCGAGCATCACCGCGTCGTTGGGCGCGCCGCTGTCGAAGTGCAAGAATTGGCTCAGCTGGGCCCGCAGCGCCGCCGCGTTGGCCTCGATGTCGGCGCGGCTCAGCAGCTTGCGGGTCTCGCTCTTGCCGGAAGGATCGCCGACCGAGGCCGTGCCGCCGCCGACGATCACGATCGGCCGATGACCCGCGCGCTGCAGCGCCCGCATGGCCATCACCTGCACGAGGTGGCCGACGTGCAGCGAGTTGCCGGTCGGGTCGTAGCCGACATAAAAGGTCATCATGCCGGCCGTCATCGCCGCGTCGATGGCGGCGAAGTCGGAGGCCTGCTCGAAATAGCCGCGCTCGAGAAAGGTCGTGAGGGCGGGGGACTTCGGCTGGTGCGCGGGCGGGACCTGCATGCCGGCGCAGGATAACCCAGTCCGGCGCCAGGCTCACAGGGGTGGCGGTGGCCCGGGGACATCCCGGGGCGGGTCCTGCATGGCGGCGAGCCGCTGCTCGTGCTCGTCGAGGGCGCGGCGCAGGACGTCGAGCTTGTCGCCGACCTTGCGACGAAATCGCTGATGGAGGTCCTTTTCGCGGAACAACTCGTCGGCGAGCTGCATGGCGACCAGGAGGGCCACCCGCTGCAGGCCGGTGCTGTTGGTGATCCTCCGGCCGCCGGAGAGCAGCTTGAGGTGGGCGTCGACGTAATCGGCGAGCTGGTGGACGTACTCGGCGCCCTCATCGCTGCGGATGGTGAGCTGCTGCCCGGCGATCTCGACCTGAACCGACCGTTTCACGGCGCGACGATAGCGCGAGGGCGCGTGAATGTCACCGTCGGGGCCGCGGGTGAGGGTAACCCCGAGGGACCAGGCGACGACGGCGGGGCCGGGCGACGACGGCGGGGCCAGGTGAGGGCGGGGTCAGGCGACGACGGCGGGGCGCGATGTGAAGACGGCGGGGCGTGATGCGAGGGCGAGGCGGCGCTGCTCGCTCGCTGCGGCAGCGTCGCCGACCGCGGTCAGGACCTCGGCGGGGGTGGCATGCAGGTCGGCCTGTGGGTATGTGGTGCGAGTGAGATCTTGGCCTCGCGTCGGGGCGCGTGCGGCGACGCGTCGCCGTTGTTGTCGATGTGGTCGCGGCGAAGGCCGCGGTGATGTCGGCGGCCGGATCGGTCTCGGTCGTCGGTGCGTCGAGGTCATCGGCGGCGGAGACGATGTCGGCGAGCCTTGGGAGCGCGGTGGCGGCTGCGATCATCAGACGCGCACGCGTGAGCGTGATGTCTTCACGAGCTCAAATACCGCGGAGTTCAAAGGTGGCAAGCGTGGCCGACCTCTGGTTGACGATGCCCTACGCGCGTGCCTGGTCGCCGGATCGGCCGCCGCGCAAGAATTCGTCACAGGCGCGATCTTGGCGGCGTCCTGGCGGTTTTGGCGGCGCTGCGCAGTCGTCATGAGCGGGCGGGCGCGCTCGTGATGCATGTCGCCGCGCATCGTCATGCGTGTCGGTGAAAATGGCTTTCTGCGGCGCTGCTGCGTTATGGTGCCGGGACAACCTGCAAGGATCTTGACTGATGCGTACAACTCTTCTGCTCCTCACTTCTCTGTTCACTGTCTCGCTCGCGGCCTGCAGCGACGACGGCTCTGACTCGCGTGGCTCGGCGACCGAGGTCACCACCACCGTCACCGCCACCGCCACCGATCCGACCGGCTCGACCACGGGCGGCGGGACGACCGCGGCCGAGTCGACCGCGGCCGAGTCGACCGCCCTGCCGACGACGGAGCCGCTGACGACGACGGAGCCGATGACGACGACCGGCGGGTCGACGACCGAGAGCAGCACCACCGGCGAGGCCGTCGACCTCAGCTGTGAGAACTACTGCGGCCTCTACACGACGGGCTGCGCCGACTTCAAAGAGTACGACAACAACGAGGCCTGCCTGGCCCAGTGCAAGCAGTGGCCGCCCGGCGAGGCCAACGCGACCGCGGGCGACACCCTCGGCTGCCGCCTCTACCACGTCGGGGTCGCCAACACGAGCGAGCCCGCCGTACACTGCCCGCACGCCGGCCCCAACGGCGCGGCCACCTGTGTCGAGGCGGGCGCGCCGACCTGCGATGCGTACTGCACCCAGTACTTCGCGAGCTGCACGGCCGACCTCGACCTGTACGCTGGCGACATGGCCGGGTGCATGACGCAGTGCGCCGCGTGGTGGCCCGGCACGATGGGCGACGCCGGCGGTGACTCGGTCGGCTGCCGCCTCTACCACGCCGGCGCAGCGATGGCCGACGCGGCCACCCACTGCCCGCACGCCGGCCCCGGCGGCGCTGGCGTATGCGTCGTGGCCCCGTGAGCTGAACGCAGCCCGCAGTGAGCCGACGGGCGCCCGCGCGGGCGCCCGTTTTAGCGAGCGCTGGTCTACTTTATTTAGCGAGCGACGACTGTCGCGATCTCTGGCCGACTCGAGCTCACTGGCTCTGGGCTTCGGCGAGGCGGTGGGCCTCGTCGCTGGCGCGCAGGGCGGCGATGACGTCGTCGATGTCGCCGTCCATGAAGTCGCCGAGGGCGTGACGGGTCAGGCCGATGCGATGGTCGCTGACGCGGTCCTGCGGATAGTTGTAGGTGCGGACCTTCTCCGAGCGATCGCCGGTGCCGACCTGGCCCTTGCGCTGGGCGGCGCGTTCGGTCTCGTACTTCTGGATCTCGCGGTCGAGCAGGCGCGAGCGCAGCAGTCGCATCGCGATCTCTTTGTTCTTGCCCTGCGACTTCTCCTGGGCGCAGTGCACGGCGAGTCCGGTCGGCACGTGGGTGACGCGGACGGCGGAGTCGGTGGTGTTGACGTGCTGACCGCCGGCGCCGCTGGCCCGCATGGTCTGGATCTCGAGGTCCTTGGGGTTGATGACGATGTCGACCTCCTCGGCCTCGGGCATGATCGCCACCGTCGCCGTGGAGGTGTGGATCCGGCCCTGAGCCTCGGTCGCGGGCACGCGCTGGACCCGGTGCACGCCGCTCTCGAACTTGAGCAAGGCGTAGACGTCCTTGCCGCGAATCAGACCCGTGATCTCCTTGAAGCCGCCGGCCGAGGCGTCGCTGACGCTCATGACCTCGACGCCCCAGTTTCGCCGCTCCGCGTAGCGCAGGTACATGCGCCAGAGGTTGGCGGCGAACAGCGCGGCCTCCTCACCGCCGGCGCCGGCGCGGATCTCGAGGATGACGTTGCGGCTGTCGTTGGGGTCCTTCGGCAGCAACAGCCGCTGGAGGTCGTGCTCGAGCTGGGCGCGCTGGGTCCGGAGCTCGCGGACGTCCTGCTCGGCCATCTCGCGCATGTCGGGGTCGGCGAGCAGCCCCTCGGCGCCCGCGAGGCTGGCCTCGACCTGAACGTAGTGGTGGAGGGCGTTGACCAGCGGGGCGATCTCGGCGTGTTCGCGCGAGAGGGCGAGGAAGCGGCCCTTGTCCTGGGTGATCTCCGGATCACAGAGCATCGCGCCGAGCTCGTCGTGGCGATCGGCGATGCTGTCGAGCTTGGCGCGGAGAGAGGTGTCCATGAACGGAGGATCGGGGAGAATTCTGAGGGTTCGGCGAGGATGGCCGAGCGGCGCGGGAAGCTATCACCCCGGGCGAGGCCCCGCAACGGCCGGCCGCGGACATTGCCACGCGCGCCCTCTCCGGGCTAAGAGTGGACGCCCCCCACATGTCCGAAGGACCACACCCTCCGAGCGCGGCGTCCGAGCCGAGCGTGGCGCCGCGCTGGTGCGCACGCCTGGGCTTTGTTCGCGACGTCTGGTCGGGCCGGCCGCGGGTGATCCTCGACGTCGAGCTCGAGGCCTCGCTGCGCGAGGCGCGGCGACTGGCGCCCGGCGTACAGTCCTTGCTGAGCGAACTCGTGCCGGAGCGGTCCTCCTCGGTGTGGTTGCTCGCCGAGCGTCCGGCCGACCTGCCGGGCCCGCGACGCCGTGGTGTGCATCCGATCGACGAGTTCGAGGGCCTGCTGGCGCAGACGCCGTGGGAGGTCGCGGTCGTCGATCTGGCGCGCAGCTTCGTCGATGTGGCCAGCCTCTCGCGCTTCGCGGCGCGGGCCCGCGGGCGCATCGAGAATCGCCTCGAGACCCGGGCCTTTCGCCTGCTGAGCGCCCTCGCCGAGGGGGCGTCCCAGGGCCGGGCCGTGATCATCAGCACTCCGGCGGCGAACCGCGGCGGGCTGTCACTCGCCGACTTTCAGGACCTGCTCGAGCAGCATTTTCCGCGGGCGCGGGTCTATGCGCTGGCAGCGGTGGCGGTGGCGGTGGCGGTCGACTGTGGTGAGGTCATCCGCGAGGACGAGGACGAGAGCGACGGCAGTGAGGATCCCGAGGACGAGGACGACGCGCCGCCGTTGGCCTTCGACAACCGCCTCGGCGAGGACCTGCGTTACGACACCTACCTGGCGCTGATCAATGCGCCGGGCGAGCCCGTCGGCGTGACCCTGGTGGAGCTGCCGGCCGCGGCCGAGGCGCCGCGTTACGAGCTCGCACGGCCGACGGAGGCCCGGCCGACGGATACCCGGCCGACGGATACCCGGCCGAACGACGTCACCCGCGTCAACGACAGCGGCCGGCCGAACGACAGCGGCCGGCCGAACGACACCGGCAGAGCCGGCCGCGCCGACGTCGAGGTCGACAACCTGAAGATCCAGCTCGGCCAGGCGCGCCGGCAGGTCGAGCTGGCGGCGATCGCCCGCCAGTCGCTGGTCGAGCAGCTCGACGCGGCCCAGGCCCGCGTCGACAGCCTCGAGGATCAGCTCGCCGAGCTGCAACGCCGGCTCGCAGCGGGCCCGGTCGATGCACGCATCGCTGCGGCCGAGGCCCCGCGGCCGGCCGTCGACCCGCGGCCGGACGCGACCCAGGCGACCCTGCTGTCGCTTCGCTGGGAGCTCGAGCAGACCCGCGAGGAGCTCCGCAAGGCGCTGGGGCGGCCGGTGGAGGCGCTCGAGCGCGAAGTGGCCGAGCTGCGTGCGCGGTTGGGGTCCACAGACCCGAGCCTGGGCTGACGGGCTGACGGGCTTACGGGCTGACCGGGTCAATGCCAGGTCGGCGTTTCAGGCGGGTGAGCCGCGGGGCAGTCGGGGATGATCCGCGGCTCTTCGCGGCTTCGCGGGCTGTTGCCCGGCCCGGGGGCATGGGACTATGCTGAGCCCGGCCACCGCTCCCCAGATCGGCGCCGACATCCCATCGCAGCGTGCACGTTAAGACCCCGCGCCTGACCAGCGCGGAACGCGCGAATGCGAACGGGTTCCCCTAGCGAAAGCGACCTAGCCATGAAGATTGAAGCTGAAGCGCCGACCCCGGACTGGGCGGCCCTCGAAACCGCCTTTGAGCACAACGCCCCCGACCACCACGCATACCTCGACCTCAGCAACGGCCAGGTCGTCACCATCAACGACACCCGCCCCGAGGACGAGGAGAAGCGGGCGCTCATCGCCAAGAGCACCGGCCGCTTCGTTCATCTCGACCCGGCCTCCTCGCGCGAGCAGTACCGCTGGATGGAGCGCTTCGTCGCCTCCGTCGAGGAGCCCGGCCTGCGCGAGCGTCTGGTGCTCGCCATCGACGGCAAGGGCGCGTTTCGCCGGTTCAAGGACGTGCTGCTGTCCTATCCGGTCGAGCGCGACCGATGGTTCAGCTACCGCGCCAACCTGCTGCACATTTACATCGACGGCTGGCTCGCCAGCCAGGACGTCGCCCTCGGCGCCTACCCGCCGTGGGGCAAGCCGGAGGAGCCGACCGAGCCCAACGTGCCGCTCGAGAAGCCGCTCGGCGAGCGCGGCGTGAATGCATCGGAGACCTTGCGCCGCACCGCGCGCGAGCTTATCGATCGTCTGCCCGCGCTCGAGCTGCCGGCCGCGATCGCGTACATGCAGTATCTCCAGGAGCGCATGCCCTCGGTGATCGAGCCGGTGCCGTGAGGCCCCGGCGAGCTCGCCCATTTGCGGCTTGGGCCGCCGTTTGGGCCGACGTACTCCGGCCCGTCCAGACATGACCGAAGAGACAGGCCGAAGCTTCAAGCGCTTCATCGGCGTCAACCTCGGAGGCGGCCGCGGCAAGACCACCGCGGTCGCTCGCCTCGAGCGGGCCGGGCGCGGCGTCAGCCTCGTCGAGGCCCGCATGCGCCACGGCCACCGCGGCGGCGGCGAGGACAACCCCGGCGACAGCGGCGACCCGCTGTTTCGCGACGAGGTGCTGGTCGCGTACTTGCTGCGCCACCTCGACGACGAGACCGTGGTCGCGATCAACGCGCCGCTGACTCTGCCGCCGTGCATCCGCTGTCCGCTGCCGTGCCCGGGCGTGCAGGCGTGCACGGTGCCGGTGGTCGCGTGGATGCGAAAGCATGCGCCGGCGCTGTCGACTCATCGCGGCCGCAGCGACCGCGGCAAGCCGGCGGTGACGCCTTACACGCAGCGCGCGTCGGACCTGTTGCTGACGCACGTCGGGCTCCAGCCGCGCGAGTCGCTGGGGCAGGGGATGGGCCCGCTCGCGGCGCGGGCGGCCTACCTGCGCCACGCCCTCTCGCCGCAGCTGCGCCTGCACGAGAACCTGATCGAGGTCCACCCGCCGGCGACGATCATCCGCCTGTTCGGCGCGGCGGTGGAGCACCGGCTCGGGCGCGGGCCCGCCGACGAGGTCGCGGCGCAGCGGCGCAAGATCTTCGTCGGCCTCGGCGAGAAGTTGCGCTTCGACTATGTGTGGCCGGAGATCGTGGTCCGAAGCCCCCATATCTTCGAGGCTGTGCTTTCGGCGTTTACAGCGTTTTTATGGTCGACCCAGGGCTGGCGAGGTCCGGCCGACCTGCTCCCGCCGGTCCCCGACGAGCCCGCAATCGTCCGCGACCCGCTCGCGCCGGCGCTGGCAGAGTTCGACGCGCTCTGGCTCGAGGACGGCTGGATCTGGGTCCCTCCGGTGCAAACACGCCCCGAACCGCCCGCCGGGACCGTGTGATTGAGCACGCACAATTGCCAAGACCGGGCCCGCTCGCAGGCCGTTCAGGGCGCCTCGTGACCTCGTCGCGCACGCCTTGCCGTCCAGTCGCGAGCGCCCCCCGCCGGCGCTCTGCGAACGTGCACCGCGGAGGTCGCGGGCGTCGCGGGCGGCTTGCCTGTGACGCGGCCCCGGGTGCAAAGTGGAGCCTCCCTCGTCATGGCTGATCCGGGCAATCCATCCGAGTTCTCCCCCGCAGAGCTCGACCGCCTCGAAGACGCGCTCGAGCAGTGGACCGGGGAGCAGTGGACCGGTGATGACTTCGATGCTGTCCCCGAGGACAGCTCGCTGCCCGCGCCGCTGCCGGCGACACTGCGCGCCCGCCTCGCCGAGTATCGCGAAGTCCTGACCCTGAGCCGCGAGGCGCTCGCGCTGGAAGAGGTGCCCGAGGGCCTGCTCGCCAGCGTGCTCGCCGAGGCCCATGCCAGCGCCGCGTCCGCTCCGCTGCCGGCCCAGCGCGCCCCCGCCGGCCCGGGCCTGTGGGAGCGCCTGCGTCGCTCGTTGTTGCTCCCAGGCGTCGCGCTCGCCGGCTCGACCGCGCTGTTGTTGTGGCTGGTACAGCCGGGCGAGCAGGACGCCGACATGCTCGCGAACCTGTCCGCCGAACGCAGCCCCGAGAACCCGGCGCCCACACCTCTGGCCCCCGCGCCCGCACGTCTGACGCCCGGCGACGGCCCGGCCCCGGCTGGACCGGAACTCGCCGAGCCCGCTGCGTCGGCTCCAGGCGCCGCTGCAGACGGTTTTAAGGCCGATGCGGAGATGGCCCCCGGAGCGATGGCGCCGATCGACGCCGGCGCGGAGCCCAAGGCGGAAGAGGCCGGGCTGAAGTCCGATGCCAAGAGCGCCACCAAGTCGAGCCGTCGCAAGGACGCCGACATCCCCGAGATCGAGGTCCTGCCCGGACTCGCCGACGCGCCGACCCAGGACGCCGACAAGGAGGCCCTGCGCGACACCCTCGAGCGCGCGGACACCCAGCGCCGCGCGGGTCGCTGCGAGGCCGCGATGGCGCTCTACGAGCAGGCCTTCGTGATGAGCGGCCCGGTCGACGAGGAAGCCCGTGCACGCGCCGGTTACGGCCTGTGCCTGGCGAGTCGCGGCGAGGACGGCAAGGCCGGGAAGTACTTCGACTACGCGACGAAGCACTCGCCCGGCGTCGCCAGCTGGATCGCCCGCGAGCGAGGCGACGGCGCATCGTCCAAGAAGCGCAGCAAGCCGAGCCCTTCGAAGTCGAAGCTGCCCCCGTTCGAGCCGCTCAAGGCCGAGTAGTCGCCGAACGGGTGGTCGACGCCGAACTGGTCTTCGACGCCGAACCAGTCGACGCCGAACCAGTCGACGCGGAACCAGTCGACGCCGAACTAGTCGATGTCGACGCCGAAGTTGACCGCGATGGCCGGCCCATCGAAGGCCGGGAACCGGTGCTCGAACACCGCCTTGCGCGCGCAGGGCACGATGCCCCAGACCCGCAAGCTGGCCGGTGCGGTCACCGATACGCTCTCGACCTTGCCGCTCGCCATGATGCGCAGCTTGAACTTCAGGCCGCCGGAACCGATCTCACCGTAGCGGCTGGCAGTGGTCACGCAGCGCTCGATCGCCGGGTTGACCCGCGCGAACTGCTGGTCGAGCACCTGCTCGGAGAGCCGCTCGCTGCCCGCCTTCATGTCGAGGGTCTGCGGCTCACCGGCGCTGAACTCGGGGATCTTTCGATCGTCGACGGCGACGAAGGGGGGCAGGGGCGCAGCGCCCTCGCCCGCGCCGGCCTCGCCCGCTGCATCCACC
>NZ_JACCSO010000156.1 GCF_013812955.1 Nannocystis sp.
GCCCATGTTGTAGTTGAACTGGATCGACTTGGCCTCGACCACCGGCCCGACCCGCTCGCGCCACTCGGCCGCGAAGTCCGAGGTCTCGAAGTCGCGCTTGTCGCTCGACACGAAGTACACCTGGACGTTGGCCAGGTGACCGCCGCTGCTCTGAACGCCGGCGCCGCCGGGGCCCATGTTGCCGCCGCGGGCGCCGATCTGGGCGAACAGGCCGCGCTTGATCGGCTCGCCGCCGTGCTCGGCGATCAGGGCCTGGGCCGCGGTCATCATCCGCTGCTGGACCGCGCGGGTCTGCTCGACGCTCGAGCCGTAGGGCAGCTCGATCGACGCGGTGACGACGTCGCCGTCGATCGCCGGGAAGAAGCGAAAGCCGATCAGGCCGGCGCGCACGTAGCCGATGCTGATGATCAGCGTGGCGACGCCGATCGCCACCGTCAGGTAGCGCCAGCGCAGCGCGGCCCGCACGAAGGGCGAGTAGAAGCGGTTGATGAAGCGCTCGAGGCCGCGGGTAATCTTCTGCTGCTGGCGATGGATCGCCGCATAGGCCCCGGTCTTGCGCGGCTTCTTCATGTGCCCGAGGTGCGCCGGCAGGATGAACAGCGACTCGACCAGCGAGAGCAGCAGCACCGAGATGACGATCATCGGGATGACGCTGAACAGCTTGCCGGTGAAGCCGGGCACGAAGAACATCGGCGTGAAGGCGGCCACCGTCGTCAGCACCGAGAACACCACCGGCACCCCGACCTCGCGGCTGCCGCCGATCGCCGCCTCGAGGTAGCCCTCGCCCCTCTGGGTGCGCTCGAAGATGTTCTCGCCGACCACGATCGCGTCGTCGACCACCATGCCGAGCACGACGATGAACGCGAACAGCGTGATCATGTTCACCGACACGTCGAGGCTGGGCATCAGCATCAGCGCGCCCAGGAACGAGATCGGGATGCCCATGGTCACCCAGAACGCCACCCTGAGCTCGAGGAACAGCCCGAGGCAGATCATCACCAGCGCCAGGCCCAGGTACGCGTTGCGCATCAGCAGGTCGATGCGTTGGGCGTAGATCTCCGACATGTCGCGCCACTGGGCGATCTTCACGCCCTCGGGCAGGAACGCCTGGACCTTCTCGCTCTGGGCGCGCACCGCCGCCGCGACCTCGAGCGGCTTCTGCTCGCCGATGCGAAACACCCGGATCATGATCGCCGGCTGCCCGTCGTAGCTCGCCGACTCGTCGGTCTCCGCGAAGTCCTTGTGCACGCTGGCGATATCGCCGAGCCGCACTTCGGTGCCGCCGGGTCCGGTCACCACCGGGATGTCGGCGAAGCCGCGCGCGTCCTCGCGGCGCTCGTTGGTCCGCACCAGGACCTCGCCGGTGACAGTCTTCACGCCGCCGCCCGGCATCTGCAGCGAGGTCTGGCTGACCTTCTGGGCGATGGCGTCGAGGGTGAGGCCATGCACCCGCAGCTGCTCGCGCGGCACCTCGATCGAGATCTCCCGCGCCGGCGCGCCCGCGAGGTCGACCTGGGTGATCCGCGGGTCGGTGAGGAACTGGTCGCGGGCCTGCTCGGCCAGGTTGCGCAGCACCTCGCGGCTCTGCTGCCCGTAGACCACCACCGACAGCACCTCCTGGCGGTTGGTCACCAGGCTGACCAGCGGGCGCTCGGCCTCCTTCGGCAGCGAGGTGATGCGGTCGATCGCGCTCTTGATGTCGGCGAGCGCCTTCTCCTTGTCGACGTCGACCGAGAGCTCGGCGCTGACATAGCCCCGGCCCTCGGCCGCCGTGGCGACCACCCGCTTGACGCCGTCGATGCCGCGCACGGCCTCCTCGACGGCGAGGATGATGCCCTGCTCGACCTCCGCCGGGCTCGCGCCCGGGTACGGCACGCTGATCGAGATCAGGTCGAGCTCGGTCTCGGGGAACACCTCCTGCTTGACGCGCGAGCCCATCAACAGGCCGCCGACCAGCAACATGAACATCAAGAGGTTGGCGGCGACCGGGTTGTTCGCCATCCACGCGATCGGGCCCGTCGTCTTTGTGGCCGCGCCCGAAGAATGAGTCGTGTCGTGCTCTGGTTCGGCCACGGGGGCACCTCTTTCAGCGGTTCGTCACATCGTCATCGGGCCGCGTCGGGCCCCGTCATCGCCGCAGCGGATCACGCTCAGGGCTGGGCCGCCGCGACCGTGGGCACCGCGGCGATCAGCGCCGGAGCCTCGCCCTCGATGCGCACGGCCATGCCCTCGGTCGGGCTGGCCAGCGGCGTGGTGACCACCGCGTCGCCGGTCCGCAGGCCCCGGACCAGCACCGTGTCCGCGCTCCGCCAGGCGACCTCGACCTCGCGCATCGCCAGCTTGCCGTCGCTCACCAGCCACACCGCTCCGTCGTCGATCAGCGCCACCCGTGGCAGCTCCGTGGTGCCGGGCAGCGGCGCCCCGGCGATCTGCACGCGGACGAACGAGCCGAGCAGCAGCGGCAGCATCGCCCGCGGGTTCGTGGTCTCCGACGCGGCGGCGATCCCCGGGGTGGCCGCCATCGCCCGCGCCGCCGCCAATCCCAGCGGATCCTCGACCACGACCAGCACCCGCGCCATGCGGCCCTTGGCGTCGACCTGGCCGAGCAGGCGCTCGACAAAACCACTGCGCTCGATGACCACCCCGCCGCCCGCGTCGAGCAGCACCTTCGCCCGCGAGCCCTGACCGCCCCTGGCGATGTTGACCCCCGGAATGTCGAAGTGGATCAGCTGCGACACCGGCACCGCGACCTCGACCCAGTAGCGATCGATCGCCACCACCGTCGCCAGCGACGCGGCCGGCGTCACCAGCTGGCCGAGCTCGACGCCCGCCTCGAGCACCAGCGCGTCGAAGGGCACCTTCACTTGCGTACGGGCCAGATCTCGCCGGGCCCGGTCGAGCTGGCTGCGCGCCGAGCTCAGGCTCGCCTCGACGCTGCGGGCCTGGGTCTCACGGAGCGCGAACTTGCGCGCGTCCTCGCTCAGCTGCTGCGCGTTGGCCTGCCACTCGTACTCGGCGACCTGCTTGCGCCCGCGCTCCTCGACCACCGCTGCGGAGGCCTGCTCGAGCGCCGCCCTCTGCGCCGCGACCACCGTCGCGTGGTCGCGGCCGTCGACGCGGACCAGCGGCTCCCCGCGCTGCAGCAGACCGCCGGGCATCAACGCCGGGTTGCGCTCGATCACCCGGCCGCTGACCTCCGACTGCATCACGAGGCGATGCACCGGCTTGACCTCGCCGAGCGCCTGCAGCTCGATCGGGTGGACGCTCGGCTGGGCCCGCAGCACCACCACCGGCAGCTCACGCGTGCTCTGGGGGCGGGCCGCGACCTCGGGCTTGGCCAACATCAGCGCCCGCGCAGCGGCGATGGCCGCGAGAAGGATCAAGATCGGCAGCAATAACCGCAGCGTGCGTTGCATGAGGACAACCTCGCAGGGTCATAGCGCGGGCCCCTCGGGAAGTACACCGTTCCCACTGCCTGCCCGCGTCGGAAAGCTCCATTGTCGCAGCTGAAACCACGGACGCCCGCGGCTCCCGCCAGGGCCGCGCGCCGGCCCTCGGCACCCGTGTGCGTTCTCGCAGGCGACAGGGACCGCAATCCCGGGCCCCCGCCGCCGCGACGGCTCCCGCCAGCCTGCGTTACTCTGAACCAGGCGCGCCAGCGGGCGCGAGCGCGGGCGCGAACCCGGCATGCGGCGGACCAAGGACAACATGCGTGAGGCCGCGGACATGGATTCAGACCCCGAGGTCTGGCGCCATGGCGTCGGCCAATCGCCCCTCACCGACGACAGCTTCGCCCCCGGTCACTCCGACCCCTCGCACCTCGGCACCCAGACCGACGGCGAGGACGAGCTCGCCGACGACCCCACCCAGCGCGGCTACTTCGGCGAGTCGGCCCGCATCGGTCGCTTCGCCGTCCTGCGCACCCTCGGCGAGGGCGGCATGGGCGTCGTGTACTCGGCCTACGACGAGGAGCTCGACCGCCGCGTCGCGCTCAAGCTGCTGCGACCCGGCCGCGACAACAGCCCGCGCAACCAGGCCCGCATGCAGCGCGAGGCGCGGGCGATGGCCAAGCTGTCGCATCCGAACGTGGTCCAGGTCTACGAGGTCGGCC
Organism: Nannocystis sp.; assembly: GCF_013812955.1. GTDB lineage: Bacteria > Myxococcota_A > Polyangia > Nannocystales > Nannocystaceae > Nannocystis. The sequence goes on from NZ_JACCSO010000156.1 coordinate 4,112, forward strand.
GCTTCGAGGAGCAGGTGTTCCTGGCGATGGAGTTCGTGCAGGGCCGGACGCTGGGCGCCTGGCTCAAGGCCGAGCCCCGCGGCTGGCAGGAGGTCCTCCAGATCCTGGTACAAGCCGGACGTGGCCTGCACGCCGCGCACGAATCCGGGATCATCCACGGAGATTTTAAGCCCGACAACATTCTCATCGACGCCGAGGAGCGGGTGCGGGTGCTGGACTTCGGTCTGTCGCGGCGCACCGAGCCGGCCAGCGCCTCGCTCAAGGGGGCCGCCGCGTCCGGCGAGGCCGGCCGTTCATTACAGGGGGCCGCCGCTTCCGGCGAGGCCGGCCGCTCGCTGCAGTCCGCCCCCATCCCGGCCCCGATCCCGGCCCCGGTCCCGACCCCGGCGCCGCCGCACCGCGACGCGGACGAGCTGCGCAGCAACGCCAAGATCGCCGGTACGCCGGCCTACATGGCCCCGGAGCAGCATCGCCACGTCCAGGCCAACCAGCGCACCGACCAGTTCAGCTTCTGCGTGACCCTGTTCACCGCGCTGTACGGCATCCACCCGTTCGCGGGCGGCAGCCTGCTCGAGCTGATCATCAAGCTGACCGACGGCAAGATCAACCCGGTCCCGGCCGGCAGCACCGTGCCCGCCGTCGTGCACTCCGCCGTGGTCCGCGGCCTGCTCGTCGACCCCGAGCAGCGCTGGCCCTCCCTCGCCGATCTGCTGGCCGAGCTCGAGGCCATCCTGGCCCGGTTTCGCGACCCCGAGCTCGACCTCAGCGTCGCCCGCCGCCAGCGCGTCCTGCTCGCCATGATCATCGCCGTCAGCATCCTGGCGATGTCCTTCGTCGTCATCCTCGGCAGCCCGGCCGAGGACATGCTGCCGAGCGCCGAGACCAACGCCCTCGCCGGCGCCGCCATCAACGCCCTGCTGCTGGTCGTCGTGTTCTCGTTTCGCCGCAACCTGCTCCAGAACCGCATCAACCGCCAGCTGACCGCCTGGCTGGTCGTATCGAGCCTGGCGATGCTCGCCGACCGCACGATCGCGCTCGTGCTCGAGCTCCCCGTCTCCGCGACCATGGCCCTCGACCTGCTGCTGCTCGGCTCGATCGCCGCCATGTCCGCCATCATCGTCGAGAAGTGGATCGCGTGGCCCGCCACCTTGCTGCTGACCGGCGCCCTGATGGCCACGATCTTGCCCGGGGTTTCATCGGTGATCTTGGCGATCGCGATCGTCGGTGTCTTCTGCCTCGCTGTCCTGTTCTGGAGCCGCAGGCCGGGTCCGCCCCGGGCATAGCCCGGCGCCCCCGTCGACCCGCGGACCTTCGTCAGGGCCGCACGCCGGTGGTGCTCGCGGCGCCAACTCCGCCACGAGCCGCCACCCTCGGCCAGCTGCAGCGCAAATCAGACCTCGTGCGGCACCTACTGCTGCGGGGGCGGCACCAGCTGCTGCGTGCCCGACGGCGCGAGGAACCGCCAGGGCGGGATGTGCATGTCGCTGCCCACGGGCAGGGGCTGCCCGTGGGGGATGCACCACGAGAGGTTCTGACCCCCCAGGACATGGGACATCGGTCCTGGCGACCGTCGGTGTATCCTGCCTCGCTGTCCTGTTTTGGAGCCGCGGATCGCGCGGCCGCTGACAGGCCGCGCGAGACCCATGTCAGCCAGCCCCCAGGACGATCAGGACTTCTGCGACCGCACCGAACGCGGCCTCGTCCACACCTACCACGGCGACGAGGTCGACCACAGCGCCCGCTACGTGGTCCGCACCGGCAATTACCCCGCCGACCTCTCGGGCCGGACCTTCACCACCGTCTTCCCGTATCAATCGCTGCACGAGCACCACGGGCTCGCCGTCAACCCGCACATGCTCACGGCCTCGGGCCGGCTCCTGATCATGGACCTCGAGCCGCTCACCGACCGCAGCGGCACCTTCATCCGCGTCGCCACGCGCTTCATCGAGAACCAGTCCTGGCACCTGCGCAAGCTCGCCCCCGAGGCGTTCGTGCGCACCGACTTCGCCGAGTTCAGCTGGTTCGGGACCTCGCACCTGACCAACACCGCGCCGATCCCCGCGTTCCCGGTGCTCGGCCAGGGCGGCTACGAGGGCCGCCGCATGCTGCTCTCCTACGACGCCGGCCGCCCCGTCGAGGTCTCCCCGCTGACCCTCGAGCACCTGGCCCCGATCGGCCGCTCGAACCTCTACCACGCCGCCGTCGGCAGCAGCTTCAGCCCGATGATCATGACCACCGGTCATCCGGTCTATGACCCCGACTTCGAGCCCGGCAAGCCGCGCCTCCTCTACACCAACATCGTCCCGCGCGTCGCCGACTTCCTGAACGTCAACAAGCCGATCCGCGCCGACATGTACCTGATGACCTGGGACGGCGGCCCCGGCGAACCAACCGCGCCGATGCGCGTCACCGTCGGCGGCAAGCCGGTGGTCCTGCGCCACGCCTCCGTCCATCAGATCTGCGTCACCCGCAACTACCTGATCATCTTCAACGCCAACCTCGTCCTCAACACCGCCTCGCTGCTCGAGCCGCTGACGCCGATGCTGTGGCGCTTCCTGGTCGAGCAGCGCACCGATGAGGTCCCCCGCAACCTGCGCGTGTTCTATCGCTGGCTGCGCATCCGCATGCGCGAGGCGACCCCGGACCGCAACTGCCCGGTCTACTTCATCCACAAGGACGCGATCCGCGCCGCCATCCGCACCGGCGCCACCGAGGTCCCCGCCCGCCAGATCGAGCTCGCCTGGGAGCTCACCCACGCCCTCGCCGACTACGACGACGACGACGACATCATCACCCTGTTCTGCCAGCACAACATCGGCACCGACCCCGCCGACCAGATGGAAGAAGGCGACACCCTCGTCGGCGGCGGCACCGTGCCGCCCTCGCTGCTCGGCATGTTCTCGTCCGCGACCGACCTCAATCAAGTCCGCCGCCACGTCATCGACCTGCGCAACGGCCGGGTCGAGACCCGCGCCTTCCCCGAGGTCGACGACCGCGCCAACTTCCCGCTCGGCCTGAATTTACTCCCGCCGCTGCAGCTCGCCCCGTACCTGTCGGAGTACGCGAGCTCCGACGTCCCGAACCTGCTGCGCGCGTGCCGAAAGATGGACGCGACCTACTGGGTCGCCGGCGGCTGGTTGCCGCAGACGATGAGCACCCGCGTGTTCGGCAACTTCCGCCGCGGCCGCCCCGACGACGCCTGGCCGCCGCGCCGCCTGCTCCCGCTCTCCGAGTACATCGAGCGCATGCAGGACCCGAGCAACACCGCGCACTTCTTCCGCCTCGACCACGAGATGCGCCTCGAGAGCAGCTACAAGTTCCCGCCCGGCTGGTTCATGGCCGCGCCGATCTTCGTGCCGCGCCCGGGCTCGACCAGCGTGCGCGACGGCTACCTCATCGCCCAGGTCTGGGGCCCCGACGCCCCCTCGATGGAAGTGTGGATCTGGGACGCCGCCAAGCCGCTCGACATCGGACCCTGCTGCACGCTCGGCGCCGGGCCTTATGAGCATGGCATCCGCCCGGGGTTTCCGTTGCACTCGTCGTGGGTCGACCGGGCCGGCGTCGAGAACTGGGTGCGGCCGGAGTATGATGCGCCGACCATCGAGATGCCGACGTATCTGAAGCTGCTCGAGCTCGGGACCATCGGCGCTGGCGTGCTTCGGCGGTTGTGGCAGCAGCAGACGCGCTGAGTGCGGGATGTTCGTGCTCTCTCTCGGCTCGTGCCGGTGAATTGTGAGCGGGTCGTGCGGGTGCTCGGGTGCGCCAGACCTCGTGAGACAAGCTCTGGCGGGGCGTTTGCATGCGCATGGGCGCGGTCGTGCTAGACAACCGGCGCTTATGCGCTCGGTGATCGTGTCATGCATCCTGCTCGTCGCTGGCTGTGGTGAGGTCGAGTACGGCGTCCAGTTCGCGGGTGAGCGTCTGCCGGTGATCGACATGCACCTGCACCCGGGCGAGTGGTCGAACACGCCGCCCTCGACCCAGGAGTTCCTGGCCGGGCGCTTCCCCTTCCCGCAGCAGTTGACGCCGGAGCAGCTCGCCGACGGCGTGCTCTCGCCCGAGGGCATCGCCAGCGAGCTCGACAAGGCCGGCATCGGCACCGGGGTGCTGTTCGCGGTCTACGCCCCGCGCACCGTCGGGGTCGCGCACAACGAGGACGTGATCGCCGACGTGAAGACCCTGCCCGACCGCTTCTACGGCCTCGCCAGCCTGCGCGTCGATCGCTGGAACCAGGACGAGCAGGCCGAGCTGCTGCGCCTGCGCACCGCGCTCGGCGAGCCCGGCATGGTCGGCGTCAAGCTGGCCCACGCGCACCAGCACTTTCGCATGGACGACCCGCGCTACTTCTCGATCTACGCGCTCGCCGGCGAGCTCGGCAAGCCGGTGTACCTCCACACCGGCACCAGCCCGTTCCCGGGCACCGCCCAGGAGCCGCCCTACACCGACCCGGTCTACCTCGAGCCCGCGATCGCGGCCCACCCCGCCACGATCTTCATCCTCGGCCACCTCGGCTACGACTTCAAGACCCGCCAGCCCGGCGCGCTCGAGACCTGCATCGACCTCGCCACCCGCTTCCCCAACGTCTACCTCGAGCCCAGCGCGCTCGGCAGCAAGACCTCCGACCCCGACGGCAAGCACCTCGAGCTCGCCATGCGTCGCATCCGCGAGGCCGGCCTCGTCTCCCAAACGATCTACGGCAGCGACGGCCCGCAGAGCCCCGGCTTCACCACCCGCTACCTCGACAGCACCGTCTCCGCCATGCGCAGCGCCGACTACTCCCGCGACGAGATGGCCGCCGTGCTCGCCGGCAACTTCGTCCGCGTCTTCGGCGTCAAGGAGCCGAGCCAGTGAGCCTCACCCTCGCCCTCGCCCTGACCCTCACCCAGCCGGCCCCGACGGCCAGCCCACCTGCCCCTTCGGACAGTCCCGCCGCGACCCCAGCACCTGCCCCTTCGGACAGCCCCACGACGGACCCCACACCTGTCCCTTCGGACAGCCACCCCGCGGCCATCCCACCTGACTCTTCGGACAGCCCCGTCGCGCCCGCGCCACCTGTCCCCGCGGACAGCCCCACCGCGCGCGAGCCCGTCGGTCGCCCCGAGGA
>NZ_JACCSO010000160.1 GCF_013812955.1 Nannocystis sp.
GGCCAGCGGCCACGACGTCGCCGCGGCGATGATCGCCACCCGCCGCGACTTCGTCCGCGTCGCCCGCCTGCAGCGCGCGCAGGACGTGCTGCTCGACGCGCCGATCGTCGAGGGCCTGGTCGCGCGCATGGAGGACTATCACCAGAGCAGAGAGCTGCGCGGCGACCACGTCAACAACCTCGGCATCGCCCACGCCCTGCTCGGCCAGGATCAGCTGGCCGCCAGCGAGTTCGTCGCCTCGATCGATGCCCGCACCGCGGCCTTCGGCGTCGACCACCCGCAGGTCGTATACGCGCTCGGCAACCTCGGCCTCGTGCTGCTGGACGGCACCGATATCGTCGAGGCGACCCGCCAACTCGACGCCGCCTTCGTCGCCGCCCAGTCGACCCTCGGGCCCAAACACCCGCACGTCGCGCTGCTCGCCATCAACCTCGGCACCGGCCAGCTCACGCTCGGACGCCTCCGCGAAGCCGCGGCCAACCTCTCACGCGCCCTGTCGCTGCAGTCCGAGCTGCTCGGCCCGGACGCCCCGGACCTCCACTATGTGCTCAGCGCCATCGGCGACCTCGCGGTCGCCCAGCGGCGCTGCGACGACGCCGCGGGGAGCTACGATCGCGCGCTCCACCTGCTCGGGCAGGACGACGCCCACACCCATCCGGGCGCATTGCAGCCGCTGCTCGGCCTCGGCAAGGTCGCCGCCTGCCGCGGCGACTTCGTGATCGCGCGCAGCTTCGGGGAGCGCGTGCTGGCCCTCGCCCAGCGCAGCCACGGCGAGTCCTCCCCCGAGCTCCTGGATGGCGTCGGCGACATCTTCGTGCACTCCGGCGACCTCGACCAGGCGCTGGTCCACTATCAACGGGCCGAGGCGAGCCGCCGGGCCCGGCTGCCCCCGGGCTCCCTGCGCATGAACGAGTCTTACAAGCGCATCGCCGAGGTCTATCGCCGCCAGCGCCGCCACGACGCGGCCGCCGAGCTGCTGCACGCCGCCGAGGCGCTGCTCGGCCCCGACGCGCGGCCCACGAGCCTCACGTCCGCTCAGCTCGAGGCCATCCGCGGCGCGCTCGCGCTGGACCGCGGCGATCGATCTTCGGCCCATCTCCACTATCACCGGGCCGCGGCGATCTACGCGGCCCTCGGCGACCCCGATACCCTCGAGCTGGCCCTCGCCCGCTTCGGCGAAGCCCGCGCTCTCACGGCCCCGAGCGAGGCGCCGAGCCCGGAGGCCCGCGCCCTCGCCGACGACGCGCTGGCGATCCTGCAGACCCGCGGCCCCGCCTTCGCCCCCGAGGCCGACGAGCTCCGCACCTGGCTCGCCCCGCATGTGCCGGCGCCATGAAACAGAAACCCCACGCCGGCACGGTTTATTGACAGAACTCGCAGCCCGGGGTTCACTCGCCCGGCCCGACCATGAAGATCCGCTTCTCCAACCTCGGCACGATCCGCGAGACGGAGATCGACCTGCGCCCGCTGACGGTCATCATCGGGCCCAACAACTCGAGCAAGACCTACCTCGCATACTCCATCTATGGGTTGTGGCGCGAGCTTCAGGCCCTGAAGCTCGATGCGCTGGAGCCGCTTCGCAGCGTACGGGTCAATCATACAGACCGATCCGTCGAGTGGAGCATTAAGCGACTCGAGGCCGCACTTCATGCCCACGTAAAATCGTCCACGCGACGCTTCGAAACCCAGCTCGGGGACTTCTTCCAGGATACGAGCAACCGACTGTTTCGCAAGACCAAGTTTGATATCGAGGAGAAACCATCCGCCGAAATCTTGCTCCCGGCGTTCCAGGGCTATTCGGATTTCCAGATGTTCGCCGCCCGGGAAGGCGGGCACATCCGCCTAATGCTGGACCAGAATTTCAGGATCCTGTTCGCGGCTTCAGCGGGTGGCGCAAAGACCAGTGCGCGTAAGATCCCGTTCGAGTACACGGGGTTACTCCCGGGACAGGGAATGCGAAACGTGATCGAACTCGCGTTCGGTGCGCCCTTCATCTTGCCGGCAGAGCGGAACGCTCTCATCATTACGTACAAGATCCTCTCGAATCGGCGCTTCAAGCTGCTCCGGGATGCTGCGCGGGTGCGGAAAGTCGGGCGACGAGCGGCGGATGACCTCCACGAGTTGCTGCGCGAACAGGGCGAGATCCGCTATCCGCTACCTGTCGAGGATTTCCTCGACTTCCTCGCGGATGTAGAATTACCAGCAACGCGCGGCACGGCAGCCCCGGACTCGGGCTTTGCGAAGCTCGCGGCGCTCGTCGAATCCAGCATTCAGTCCGGCAACCGCCTGGAGTTGACGTCCACCGCGCTCGGAGGCCGCGAGCTTCGCGTCGGCATCGGCGACGACCTCAGCATCGACCTCTACAACGCGTCGTCGTCGATCAAGCAGCTCTCCGCGCTGATCCTCTATCTGCGCTACAAGGCCGCGCCCAACCAGCTGCTCATCATTGACGAACCGGAGATGAACCTCCATCCGGCCTCACAGGTGCGGCTGCTCGAGGTCCTGGCGATCCTCGTCAACCTTGGCGTGCGCGTGCTCGTGACCACCCACAGCCCCTATTTCATGGCGCATCTGGCCAACCTCGTCCAGAAGGCCGAAGATCCCAAGATCCAGAAAAAGCAGGCCGCGCAACTCTATCTAAAAGACCCGAGGGCCCTGCTCGCACTTGACCACGTCAGCGCCTACGAGATGCGGGACAACCGCCTGGTCTCGCTCAAGGACCCGGAGTTCGGCCTGCGCTGGGACACGCTGAGCGACGTGTTCTCCGACCTTCAGCAGCGATACTTCGCCCTCGATGGCCTCGCGCATGGCAAGCGCGGCAAGTAAGCAGCGCCGGCCACCGGCCGCGGGGCGCAACGTCCTCGAGCGCCTGCTGGTCGAGTGCGTGCAGACCACCCGCGCCGTGCCGAGCGAGAGCGGAGTGCGCTTTCATGTCCATGTCCCGGCCGAGGCCGAGCACAGCGTCTGTCTCGTCTACCACGTCGATCTGCAACCGGACCCGCTGGTCAAGGAGGGCCCACGCCCGGACTATCTGGTGCTGTATGGCACCAAGGACCGATTGATCTTCACGATCGTCGAGATGAAGGGCAAGGGCGAGCAAGACCTCACCCACGGGGTCGATCAGATCGCCGCGTTCTCGCGGCTACTTCGTGACCAGCTGATGGAGCATGTGCCGGCGAAGCTCAAGTACACCGTTCAGGGCGTGCTCCTGATGGCGCACGGCGCCCATGCCCCGCTCAAAAAGCTGGGAGAGATGGGCCGTCGCGGGTTCGTGATCGCTCCGGTGTCGTATCACCACAGCGCCGAGTTGTTCCCGTACATCAGCCGCCCCCTGGAGCTGGAGGGGTCCGCATATCGCCACGAGTCGAACCGGGACCGTCCGTTCTCACCGCTCGAGCGCATGTTGGCGGAGGGCAAGCTGCCGACGCGCGAGGACGATGCCTTCCGCCGTGAGCGCTGGGCGCCAGGCCAGCCGGGTGTCTACGTCAACTACGCGTCACCGGTCACGGCGAAACCTCGGCGGGCTCGCACAAGCTACGCGGCGCTGGCCATCGATGCAAAGCGGGCCGACATCGGCGTGTGCGCCTCAGGCGACGAGCTTTACGACCTCCTTCTCACGGAGTTGGAGGGCGGACTCGGCTTATCCGCTTCGCGGAAATTCCTGCGACTGCTGCGAGTTACGGCGGGTGAGGCGCCAACCTGAGCGCCCCCCGACCTCGCGTGCTTAAACGCCTACGCGCACTCGAAGCTGCCCGGCACCGCGACCATCTCACATTTTGTGCAGGTGCCCCCGATCGCTATCACGTCGAAGAAGTCCATCCAGCGCTCCGGCGGCACCTTGGCGTAGTTGTCCGCCTCGCCCTGATATGTGACGACCACGGCGGGATGCCACGACGTGCCCTTGCAGCCCGGGCAGCGCAGCGCGAAGGTCGACGCCGGCCGGGCCTTGCGCCGCCGTTGTTTGCGGGCGGTCTCTCCGTTCCATCCGTCGACCGTCGCGTCGAAGATGTCGACCGTCTTCCCGCAGGCGCCGCAGGCGAAGCACACCGGCGACGCGTACACGTCGTTGCTGCGCACACCGAGCAGCTTGCCGGTCTGCTCGCCGCAAGTGCAGGCCAGCGACCACGTGCACAGCTCCTCGTGCGTCGACACATAGGTGGTCGGCGAGCGACCGAGGCGCTCGTGCTTCTCGCGATCCTTGGTCAGTTCTTCCTCGCTGGCGAAGGCCGTCATCAACGCGCTGCGAAGCGGCTCCTCGGGCGCACGGGCGACCACCGTGGCGAGACAGCGCGGCGGGAGAGGTTCACGATCGGAGATCCGCATGGGCCGGGAGGCTATCGTAATTCCTGGTGCGAGCCCCCCTCGCACCGCCCGCCGCGGCAACTCGTGCGGTCCCGGCCGGGCCCGCCCGCGCCGGGCGCCGGCATGACAGGCATGACAGGCATGACAGGCATGACAGGCATGACAGGCCAGTCCGGCCAGTCCGGGCCCGCCCCCGGGGCTGGTCACCAGGCGGATTCGGCAGTAAAACCGGCGGGCCCATGCCCTCGCCCGCTCCGTCGTTCCAGGCGCGCAGCCACGACTTCGCGCCCTACGCTCCTTGCCACAACTGGATCGCCGGACAGTGGACCCCCGCCGCCTCGGGCGAGACCCTCCCGGTCCATAATCCCCGCCACGGCGAGGTCCTCGGCCACGTCGCCCTCTCCGGGCCCGACGATGTCGCCCGCGCCGTCGCGGCGGCCAAAGCCGCCCTCCCCGGCTGGAAGGACACCCCGCTCAAGGAGCGCGTCCAGGTCCTGTTTCGCCTCAAGCACCTGCTCGAGCGCGACCTCGACGAGCTCAGCTGGCTGGTCTCCCACGAGAACGGCAAGGTCCTGCCCGAGGCCCGCGGCGACGTGCTCAAAGGCATCGAGTGCCTCGAGTACGGCCTCAGCCTCGAGAACATGGCCCAGGGCGAGCAGCTCGACGTCAGCCGCGGCATCAACTGCAGCACCAGCCACGAGCCGCTCGGCGTGTGCGCCGGCGTCGTGCCCTTCAACTTCCCGGTCATGGTCCCGCTGTGGATGCTCCCGCAGGCGCTCGCCGCCGGGAACACCTTCGTGCTCAAGCCCTCGGAGCTGGTCCCCTACGGGGCGATGAAGCTCGCCAGCCTGCTGCAGGAGGCCGGCCTGCCCGACGGTGTGTTCAACACCGTCAACGGCGCGCAGCCGGCCGTCGAGGGCCTGGTCGACCACCCCGACGTCAAGGCGATGGCCTTCGTCGGCTCGACCCGGGTCGCCCGCCTGCTCTACGCGCGCGGCGCCGCGCTCGGCAAGCGCATGTTGTGCCTCGGCGGCGCCAAGAACCACCTGCTGGTCGCCCCCGACGCCGACCCCGAGCTGACCGCGACCACCGTGGTCGCCTCGGCCTACGGCTGCGCGGGCCAGCGCTGCATGGCCGCCTCGCTGATGATCGGCGTCGGCGACGTCCAGGCCATCGTCGACCAGATCGCCGCCATCACCCGCAAATTGCGGCTGGGCGAGGACATGGGCCCGGTGATCTCGCAGGCCGCCGTCGACCGCATCCACCGCTACATCGACCAGGCCGAGCAGATGGGCGCCAAGGTCCTGGTCGACGGCCGCCGCGTGGCTGCCCCGGGCGGCCGCGGCCACTGGGTCGGCCCGACCATCCTCGACCACGTGCGTCCCGACATGCCGGCCGGCTGCGAGGAGATCTTCGGGCCGGTGCTCTCGATCGTCCGCGCCCGCACCCTCGACGAGGCGATCGCGATCGAGAACGCCAGCAGCTACGGCAACGCCGCCTCGATCTTCACCACCAACGGCGCCGTCGCCCGCCACTGCCTCGAGCGCTTCGAGGCCGGCATGTGCGGCGTCAACGTCGGCGTCCCGGTCCCGCGCGAACCCTTCGGCTTCGGCGGCTGGAACGACAGCCTGTTCGGCCACGGCGACCTGACCGGCTACGACGGCTTTCGCTTCTGGACCCGCCCACGCAAGGTCACCTCGCGCTGGTCCCTGAGCAAAGACGCCACCTGGATGTCCTGAGGAGCATCGCCATGACCACCGATAAACTGGACACCAAGCAGATCGTCGACGACTGCAAACAATACACGATGTGGTCGTGGGCGAAGGGCAGCGCCGTCTCGCCGCTGGCCGTCGAGCGCGCCGAGGGGGTGTATTTCTACACCGCCGAGGGCAAGCGCTACCTCGACTTCAACAGCCAACTGATGAGCGTCAACATCGGCCACTCGCACCCCAAAGTGCTGGCAAAGATGAAGCAGGCGATCGACAACCAGCTGCTGTTCGTCGCCCCGGGCCTGGCGACGGCCCCGCGCGCGCGCCTCGGCAAGCGCCTGGCCGCGCTGGTGCCCGGTGACATCAACACCTTCTTCTTCACCCTCGGCGGCGCCGAGGCCAACGAGAACGCCGTCAAGGCCGCCCGCCTGTACACCGGCCGCCACAAGATCCTGAGCCGCTACCGCAGCTACCACGGCGCCACCCACGTCGGCATGATGATGACCGGCGACCCGCGCCGCATCCCCAGCGAGCCCGGCGCCCCCGGCTTCATCCACGTGATGGACCCGATCCCCTACGAATACTCGTTCGGCGACACCGACGAGCAGCGCACCGCCAATCACCTGCGCTACCTCGAAGAGGTGATCACCTACGAGGGCCCGACCACCATCGCGGCCATGATCATCGAGACCGTCATCGGCACCAACGGCATCCTCCCGCCGCCCGAGGGCTGGCTCAAGGGCCTGCGCCAGCTGCTCGACAAGTACGGCATCCTGCTGATCTGCGACGAGGTCATGTGCGGCTTCGGGCGCACCGGCAAGATGTTCGCCTTCGAACACGGCGACATCATCCCCGACATCTTGACCATGGCGAAGGGCCTGACCAGCTCGTATCTGCCGCTCGGCGCCATGGGCGTGCGTGACCCGATCGCCAAGCACTTCCAGGACAACGTGTTCTGGGGCGGCCTCACCTACAACGCCCACGCCCTGTGCCTCGCCACCGCCGAGGCCGTGCTCGACGTGATGGAAGAGGAGCAACTGGTCGCCCACGCCGCCCGCATGCAACACGTCATGCTCGCCGAAATGGCGGCCCTCAAGGCCAAGCACCCGTCGATCCGGACCTTCCGCGCGATCGGCCTGTTCGGCCTCATCGAGCTGCAAAAGGACCTCCAGGGCACCAAGATGGCGCCTTACGGCGGCTCACATCCTGCCATCGACAAGCTGATGGGCTTTTTTAAGCAAGAGGGCCTGTACACGATCTCCCACTGGTGGAACATCATGTGCAACCCGCCCCTGTGCATTACGGAAGCCGAGCTGCGTGAGGGCTTCGAGATCATCGACCGCGGGCTGGCGATCACCGACGCTGTCGTGACCGGCTGATCCGATCGGGTGCCTCGCACCGCGGGGCATTTCGTTCGGTGGCACGTGCGGATGACGTCGCACGGGGCGAGGCGGTCCGGCCGCCCTCAAACCGGTCGCGCTCGGGGTCTGGCAGGCGTTGAGCAGGCACCGACGCTCACGCGGTCGACGCACACCGACACATGCTTCGACGCTGCACAGGCCGGACGCCCGCTTCCGCGCGGTCCCCGGCCCGCGCGCCTGCGAGGCGCTGCGCGGGCCCTGGGCGTTCCACGACGCGTGCAACAGCGCCACGGGCGTTTCACGGCACCACGCGCTCCCCGCCTGCGCTCGCGGCGTGCGAGCGACTGTTTGCAGCGCGGGTCCCTCGCGCGCTGCGTCGGCGAAGACCTTGCGTGTATGGGCTGCACTTGCGACCCTGGAGGCCGATGCACGAGGCATGCAAGTGACGGGACCCACCGGCCGGCCGCCAGGCGTCGACGTGGCGCCGGCCCTGGACGAAACCCTGGCGCCGGGGCTCACCCTCACCGCCGACCAGGGTTCATGCAGGCCCGAGCCGACGACCCACCGCCACGGCCCCGTGCTGCCGCTGCCGCCGGTCAGCGGCCTCGAGCAGACCGCGATCGGGAGCGGGGTCGTGGACCCGAGCCTCGGCGGGTCCGGGCGCTTCGCGGCGCTGCTGAACCACGAACGCGAGCCCGGGCGGATCGGCCGCTTCGTGGTGCTGCGTCGCCTCGGCGCCGGCGGCATGGGCGTGGTCTATGCCGCCTACGACGAGGAGCTCGACCGCAAGCTGGCGATCAAGGTCGTCCGCGAGGACACGCAGGGCGCCCAGGGCCGCACGCGAATGCAGCGCGAGGCCCAGGCGATGGCCCGACTGTCACACCCCAACGTCGTGCAGATCTACGAGGCCGGCGAGTTCGCCGGCCAGGTCTACGTGGCGATGGAATTCATCAAGGGGCAAAACCTCTCGGAGTGGCTGGCCGCCGAGGAGCGCAGCCCCGAGGAGACCCTCGAGGTGTTCCTGCAGGCCGGACGCGGCCTGGCCGCGGCCCATCGCCAGGGCCTGGTGCACCGCGACTTCAAGCCCGACAACGTGCTGGTCGACGGCGACGGACGGGCGCGCGTCCTCGACTTCGGCCTCGCCCGCGCCGAGGTCGGTCATCAAGACGACGCCGCCGACTCGGTGATCGCGCGCATCGGCGGCGTCCAGGGCAATGTGCTGAGCACCGAGCTGACGATGGCCGGCACCATCCTCGGCACCCCGGCCTTCATGTCGCCGGAGCAGCACCTCGGCACGCCCACCGACGCGCGCAGCGACCAATTCAGCTTCTGCGTCGCCCTCTACGGCGCGCTCTACCACCGGGCCGCGTTCTCCGGTCACACGCTGATCGAGCTGACCGAGAACGTCACCGGCGGCAAGCTGCGCAAGCCGCCGGGCGACACGAAGGTGCCGGCCTCGGTGTTCGCCGCGCTCGCGGTCGGCCTGGCCACCGACCCCAACGAGCGCTACCCCTCGATGGATACGTTGCTCGGCGAGCTGGCCCCGGATGTCCCGGACGGTCGCCGGCGCTGGGCCTGGCCGGCCGCGCTGGTCGGCGTCGCGGGGCTCGCCGTGCTGCTCACCCTGGTGATGGTCGGCGACCCCGCGCCGGCGCCCGAGGACCTGCAAACCATCGAGCGCCTCAGCGCCGAGGCCCGCCAGGCCGCCGCCCGCCTGCGCTGGATCTACCCGCGCAGCGACGACCTGCGCGACACTGCCTACAATCGCGTGGTCCAGCTCGAGGGCATCTCCGGGCCCGCCCAGCCGCGCGCCCTCGCCACCGCCGAGGGCCTGCGTGCCGAGTTCGCCGAGGCCCTCGTCGTGCTCGGCGACCGCTACTTCGACGACCCCGACGCCCAGGCCTTCGCCCGCGACTATTACGTGCAAGCGCTGGTCTTCATGCCAGGTCAGCCGCGGGCCCGCGAGCGCGCCGCCGTCACCCTCGGCGAGCTCAGCGACCTGCGCGTGCGCGCCGGCGAGGGCGACTTCTCGTCGGTCCAGCTCGACGCCGTCGAGCCGCTGCGCATCCTCGCCGAACCCGATGTCGTGCTCGCAGGGGCGCTCGCCACCGCCTACACCGAGCAAAACGACGAGCACCTCAGCGCGTCGGGACAGGCCAAGCTCGAGAAGGTCCTGCGCCGCTCCGGCCTGCTCACGGCCGACCCCGCCGCGCCCCGCGGCAGCGACCCGGTCGCGCCCGCCACGGGTCCGGTCTCGCCGACCCCGCCGACCCCGACCCCATCGACCCCGACCCCATCGATCCCGACCGAGGTCGCGGTCGACCCGATCCTCGCACCACCAGGCGCCGGCGAGGCCACCACGCCCGGCAAGCCCGGCAAGCCCGGCAAGTCGGGCAAACCGATCGAGGATACCAAGGCCGCCAGGGACCCGAGCAAGCCGGATAAATCGGTCCCCGCGGCGGAGGACGATCCCGACGCCGCCGTGGTCGACCCCGAGCGCTCGCGCGCGCTGACGGCCGAGGCCGAGGCCGCATGGAGGCGCGGCGACGGGGCCGCGGCCGAGAAGCTCTACAATCAGGCGCTCGATCTATGGAATCGCAACGGCGCCGCGCTGATGGGCCTCAGCGACATCTCCTTCGAGCGCGGCAGCTTCGAGCGCGCGGTCAAGTACGCAGAAAAGGCCGTGCGCGCCGAGCCGGCCCGCGCCGATTATCTGCTGCGTCTGGGTGACGCCTATTTTAAGGTGTTTCGTTACAGCGACGCCCAGCTCCGCTACGAACGGGCGGCCGAGCTCGGCCACCCCAAGGCCGACGAACGGCTCGCGCGGGTGCGGGCCAAGGTGGGAGAATAATTCGTGTCAAGCCGCCGCCACGCGCCCTGCTGCCTCGCCCTGATGCTCGCCCTCGCCGCCGCGCCGCTGCAGGCCGCGTCGGCGCCAGCGGAGTCGGGTGCGCCGGC
The DNA here is from genome assembly GCF_013812955.1 of Nannocystis sp. Lineage (GTDB taxonomy): Bacteria > Myxococcota_A > Polyangia > Nannocystales > Nannocystaceae > Nannocystis. Next base: position 10,331 of record NZ_JACCSO010000160.1, read on the forward strand.
GGCCGCGCCTGAATCGGCAGAGCCCGCGTCCGGAGCCGAAGCCGCGCCCATCCCAATCGCCGACTCGCGGCTCGCGGTGCTCGCCATCGCCGTGACCGGCACCGCCGACGAGAGCACCGGCCCGCGCCTGCTCAAGAGCCTCAAGAAGGGCCTCGAGCGCGGCGCCTTCACCCTCGTCGATCCGGCCGAGGTCGAGCGCCACGCCCCGGACGGCTGCAGCCAGTCACGCTGCCTCACCGCCCTGCGCACGCAGGCCAGCGCCGCCTTCGCCCTGCGCGCCAAGATCTCCGTCAGTGACCGCGATTACGTGGTCCACCTCGACCTGCTCGACACCCGCACCGGCAACGTCCTGGCCACCAGCGAGGAGCGCTGCGACCTGTGCGGCAGCGCCGAGGTCGGCACCCTCGTCGAGACCCAGAGCGCCCTGCTGCGCCGCGCCCTCGAGGACATCATTCAGGGCCCCTCGCGCCTGGTCGTCGACAGCCAGCCCGCCGGCGCCCTCGTGCTCGTCGACAATCAGCTGATCGGCACCACCCCCGTCGACCAGCCGGTGCTCGAGGGCGAGCACGTCGTGCGCGTCATGCTCGACGGTTATGTCAGCGACGAGCGCAAGGTCAAGCTCCAGCGCGGCGTCCGCGAGCGCCTCGACCTCCAGCTGCGCCGCGCCCCTCGCCTGGCCCGCTCGCGCAGCTTCGGCTGGGCCAGCCTGTTCACCGGCATCCCGGTGCTCGCCGTCGGCGTCGGCCTGCTCGCCATCGATGGCACCCAGAAGAAGTGCAGCGACCGGGCCAAGGACATCAACGGCAGCTGTCCCTTTGTCTACAACACCGACCTCGGCGGCGCCGCGGCGCTCGCGGGCGGCGCGGTATTGATCACGATCGGCGCGATGCTGCTGCTGCGCACCCGCGACCGCCCGCAGCCCCGCCGGCCCCGGGCCTTCATCGGACCCACCGGCTTCACGGTGGTCGGCCGGTTCTAAGGACCCACAGGCTGGCGATCATTCGCCATGAGTTCGGCGATCCGCCCGGCCTCGGTCGAGTCGCCGACCGCGACCCCGACACCGCGGGCACGACACCGCGGGCCCGACCGTGGGTCACGGCGGTCACGGCGAACGCCATGTTCGTGCGCTCCGCCAGCGGCGCCTCCTTCAGTCGCTCGCCCGCCACCTTGACGACCAGGGCCGGCGAAACGGCGTTTCCGCGGCTGCGGGCGCGCGCGGGTGACACCCGGCACTTGCCGTGATCGGGCTTGTCGACCATTCATTCGGCCTATCGGCCCGGACGGACGCGACCACCATGCACCTTCGCACCACAGATAACCCCCTCGAACGGCGCGCGCTGCAGGGTACAGGCCCGCGCCAGCCGGGCCCCCCGATCGAGGACCCGCGGCCGGAGCAGCCGCCGGTGACCGAGCCCCCGAAGAAGCAGCCGCCCGAGCCCGAGAAAGATCCGCCCCCGCCGCGGCGACCCGGCGAGCCGCCCCGTGAGATCCGCGACCCAGGACCGCCGCCCCCCGAGATCAAAGCGAGAGGAGGCCCGCCGCTGCGTCGACCTCGCGGGATACCTCGCCCGCCGGGCCCGGGGCTGACGGCATAGATAGGATCACACCGAAGGTCTCTGCTCATCTTGCCTCCTTCTTCTCCAGGCTGCTCTTGGCCCACAGCCACGCGCGATCGCGGGGCCTGCCGGTGCGTGCCGGGTCGACGTGGCGCGCTGGAACTTTCGCGGATCTGACCACGTAATTGAACCAAGACTAGTACCGCCGGCCCGAAGTTCTCCAAGGGTGTGCCATTCCTGGATCCACGCGTAGGGCAGCCTGCGCACCCGGGAATAAAGGAAGTGCGAAAACGATCTCCTTGGCATGCCCGCGCCGAAGG
>NZ_JACCSO010000161.1 GCF_013812955.1 Nannocystis sp.
CGGCTGGCGGATGCGAGGTCGCAGTCGATGCCAGTGACGCACGCGCTCGGAACAACCCGACGAGCCCGCAGTGCAGTCGCGCCGGGAGGTCCCGCGCGGCGCATGGCGACCGAAAAACGGGGCGCCACGCGCAGCGGCCTGCCTGCTGGATCAGACCCTACAGGCCGTTAGACGCCCGGCAGCCGACGCATGGCGGGCACCGGCGACGGGCGACGACGCGGGCCACGAGGTGGGCGACGAGCATGGCCAGCCGCCGGGCGGAAAGTGGGCACCACGAGCCGCCCGCACGTGGCACCAACCGGGGGCCTATCCGCGGGCACCCTGCGGGGCCAAAGAACGGGCGACGAGGGGCCGGCGCGAGGGCGCTACAGCGGGCGACATGCAGGGCGCTGAGGGTCGCCAACATCCGGGCACGAGGACGGGCCACTTCGAGGCGGCGCCGGTCTCCTCGCGGAGGCCGGTTCTCCGCTCGCCTCCGCCGTCGCTCCTGGTGGGCGTGATCAACCTCGATTTCCGACTCGACCTCGTCGCCAGAGATGGAACCGCCACTCACGCTTCCCCACCCGCGGCACTCGCACGGATCGGCGGACCCGTACTTCCTGACCGTCTGCGGTCACGGCCCACACCACCGGCCGCTCACCGTTCAGCAGCGCCACGAGGTCCCGATAGATCGCCCGGGCGATCAACGCTCCCCAGAGCGTGCGCAGTTCCAGCTCGATCGTGCTCGCCTCGACGGTCCGCGGCGCCACGAGGGCAACGCCGACGACTCCGGGCACGTAGACGAACAGGTCTCCGGCCGCGACTGTAAATCTCACGCCATGGGCTGTTGTTTGAGTGCCTTCCATCGTCTGGTTCCTCTGTGCTTCAGTGTGCATCAAAGGGATTCAGAGGGCAAGAAGTCGCGGGGAGCGGTTTGGTACCCTCCCGGCCGTGGCCCTGATCCCCCGCGCCGACTGGATCACCACCGAGGAGGTCGCCCTCGCGGCCGGCGTCGACCGGACCACGATCAGCCGGTGGCGGCAACGCAAGCTCTTGCCGGAGCCGGTGCTGATCTCGGGCGGCCGGCGCGGGCGTTCGATGCGTTGGCCGCCTGACACTGCCCCGCGAGCGCTGTTCATCAAGCAGGGACTCGGCTTCGGCTACTCCTTCGACGACCTCCGGGCGGCCCTCGAGAACGGCACGTGGCAGACCGGCTTCGGTGGAACGCCGGGCCCGGGGACGTGACCGCATCCGCAGGTTGCCGGCTCGACAGCAGACCTCTGCGCTGTTACGATTTTGCCCTGCGCGCGTCCGAGCGCGGTCACGAGGTCTGCCATGTCCCGGTCCGGAGCGCTGCGAAGTCCCATCGAGCTCGTCACGATCGGAGACTTTGATCCCGGGGCCGAGCAAGCCATCGAGTACGACTTCATCGGCCGGAAGATCGCCGGCCGCTACACGGTCCGCGCGCACATCGGCGGCGGTGGAATGGCCGATGTCTTCCAGGCCACCGACGAGGAGCTCGGCGTCGACGTCGCCATCAAGCTGCTCAAGCCGCGCATGGCCTCCGACGAGCTGCGCGCCCGCATGGTCCAGGAGGCACAGGCTGCCGCGCAGGTCCGCCACGCCAACCTCGTGCGGGTGTTCAGCACCGGCAAGCTCGACGCCACCGCGTACATCGTCATGGAGCTGCTGGACGGCCCGAACCTCGAGCAGTACGTCCGCGAATATCGCGACCAGCGCATTCCGTGGCGCGAGGCGCTCGCGCTGTTGCTGCCGGCGCTCGAGGCCCTGCATGCCATCCATGAGCGAGGCTATGTCCACCGCGACATCAAGCCCGGCAACATCCTCGTGACCCGCGACCCCGGGCACCCACCGACCGCCATCGTGATCGACCTGGGCCTGGTCAAGCCGGACCGGGCCCTGAGGACCGCCGACAGTCCGCCGACCACCGAGGTCGGCCGCATGCTCTGCACACCCGGTTACACCTCGCCCGAGCAGGCCCTCGGGCGACCGGTCGATCGCCGCTCCGACGTGTACTCGATGGCGATCACCCTCTACCGCGTGCTCGCGGGGCGACTGCCGTTTCACGAGGTGCACGGGAAGCACATCGCCGCGGTGCTCGCCCGGCACATCTTCAATGAGCCGACCCAGCTCGTCGACGCGGCTGAGACGGCCAACATCCCGCCCGCGGTCGCTGCTGTCATCGAGTCGGCGCTGCGCAAGGACCCTGCACAGCGACCGCAGACGATGCTCGAGTTCGCCGAGGCACTACGCGCCGCGGCTGTGGACGCCGCCCCGAGTGGGACGCCTCGTCGTCCTCGACTGCACATGCTCCTGCTCGCCGCGGGCCTGGGCCTCGTCGTCATCTTGCTGGGTATTCAGGTCTCGAGCCCCACGGCGACGCCCCGTCAGGACGAGCTGACCGCGCCAGTGACAGGTGGCCCCGTCACACCCTCGGCGGCGACGGCCAGCGCCGGAGAGTCGTTGGCGGCCGCAGCCACGAGCGGACCTCACAGCCTTCACATGATCGGCGCCGAGCTCCGGCTTGCGACCGAGCCCGAGCCGCCTTCAGCGTCGCTCGCCGACCCACCGGATCTCGGCGAAGTGCCCCGGTCCGATCTCCCGACCGATATCACGACCTCTCGTCAGCGTCGCAATCCCGAGGCCGCGTGGCATCAGGCCCTCGCGCTCCGAATCGCGGATGTCCAGCGTTGCGCCGACAAGGAGACCGGCAGCCTCGAGCGGCTCGCCGTCAACGTGAACCTCGACAACACCGGGCGCGTGTCCGCCCACGTCGCTGGCGCCGCGGACATGCCCCTCAGCCGCTGCCTCGACAGGGCCCTCAAGGATACGCTGCTCGCCGCACCCCGTGAGCCCGCGTCCTTCGTCCACGTCTTCAAGCTGCGAGCGACGCCGCCTCGCCGCCCGTGATGCCCATGCTCCACGCCGTCGCACTGCTCCTCGTCCTCGCCCCCGCCCAGAGCGTCCTGTCCCCGGAGGCCGCCGAGTACAACACGAAGGCCATGCGCTTTTACGACGCGGGCCAACTCGCGCCCGCCGTCGACGAGTTCTACGCAGCCTACCGGTCGATGCCCGACGCCCGCCGGGACCTGGCCGGCCGCGAGCAGCTGGCCGGCTCGATGCGCTCGACGCTGCTTGACCTCCACGAGCAGACCGGCGAGGCCGCGCCGCTGTGCCGTTTGCAGAGCATCCTGCAAGAGCACGCCGACGCGCTGACGGCCGCGTTCCCGAACGACCCGGACAAGATCGAGACCCGCAGCGCCCGCGCGCGCCACGAGGAGGCGACGCTGCAACTCGCCGCGTTCGGCCCCGACGCCTGCAAGCCACCATCACCGCCTGTAACCGCGGCTGTCCCAGCCCCCGAGCCCTCGGTGCCCGCGCCGTCCATGTCACCGGCCGCGGCAGCTCAGCCGCTCGACGATGCGATCCCGCCACGCCAGCTCAAGATCGCTGGCGGCGTCACGCTCGGTCTAAGCGCCGTCTTGCTCGGCGTGATGACCTACGGGCTTGCCACCGAGGCCGGCCAGCGCGCGCGAGTCGCCGACATCAACGACAAGCCGGCCGACTGCCCCCTCACGCTCGCCGAGTTCAACGACCTGCAAACTTCCCGCGAGCACGCGCTCGCCGGCCGCCGCATCGTCATCGGCACCGGCGTAGCCGCAGGGGTGACGGCTGCGCTCGGAACAACGCTGCTCGTTCTCGCCCATCGCTCCGCCCGAACCAAACGCTGGTCCGCGGCGCCCTGGTGGTCGCCCACGGGTGGCGGCCTGACCCTTCACGTAAAGCTCGGCACCGCGCGTTGACCGACTCCAGGAGACACCCGACGATGTCCTCTCGAGGTCTCATGACGCGCAGCCACCCGCCCCTCATCTCGCTCTCCTTGTCCCTGCTCACCATCGCGTGTCACTCGGGCAGTGACGCAGGAGGCGGACCCGTCGATCTCGAGACAGCGAGCAGCTCGCCGACCAGCACCGGCACGGACCCACCGACCACCGGTCTCCCGACCACCAGCGCGACCAGTTCCACCTCGACGGGCGCGTCGTTGGGCACCACGTCGACAAGCTCGAGCAGCGGAGGCTCGACCGGCGCGGAGACCACGGACAACGAGCCCGGCACCTCGTCGATCGGCACCACTGAGCCCGCCCCGTCCGCGAGCTGCGGAGACGCCATCCTCGATCCCGGCGAGGAGTGCGATTTGGGGGCCGCCGAAAACGACAACCATGGCGCCTGCACCATCGAGTGCAAGCTCGCCAAGTGCGGCGACCAGTTGATCTGGACGGGCAAGGAGAGCTGCGACAACGGCTCCGAGAACAATGACAGTGTATACGGCGGATGCAGCACCCAGTGCACGTACGGGCCCAGATGTGGTGACAGCAAGCTTCAGGGTCCCGAGGAGTGCGACCTCGGCCTCGACAACGGGACCGGCGAATTCCTGCCCAATAGCGTCCCATGCACGAACACCTGCCGATTCGCAGCGAAGATGATCTTCCTGAGCAGCGTCGCCTACACGGGCGGCGAGATCGAAGGATCAGAGAAGGCCCACGAGAAGTGTCAGGCCCTCGCCGTGACGGCCGGCCTCGACAACGCGCCGAACTTCAAGGCGTGGATCAGCGACGCCAAATTCAACCCGGCCAGCGGCTTCACGCACGCCATCGTGCCCTATGTCCGCCGCGACGGGGTGCGCATCGCCGACGACTGGAACGACCTGACCCTGAACGGCCCCGATGAAGGCCTCCACGTCACCGAGAAGGGCTTGTCGCTCCCAGGCACGTATGTATGGACCGGCACAGCGGCAAGTGGCACCCTTGCCCCGAACACGCTCACCTGCCAGGGGTGGAGCAAGTCGAGCCCGGGTGACAAAGGCAATGCGGGGCTGAGCGGGGTCGACAAGGTCCAGGAGCAGGCTTGGATCCAGTGGAACGAAAAGAAACAGTGGACGACGTACACAGCCTACGGGTGTGATCTCCCGTACAGAATCTACTGCTTCGAGCAGTGACCGTGAATGCCAATGAAGCACATCGTTCCCCCTCCGTGTCGGATGCGACCCGTCTGCGCGTCGTCTGTCGTGCTAATTTTCCCCCTGCTGTCGGGTGGGTGCGTCATTGAAAAAATCGACGCGATCATTGCAGAACGCGGAGTCACCGACTGCCCGTCGGGCACCGGCGAGAGTGGTACGAGTCTCGACACCGCGACCGATACGAGCACGAGCACGAGCACGAGTTCCAGCTCGCACACGTCGGGGGACGGTTCGGGCAGCTCGGATACTTCAACCACGAGCGGCGAGACCACAAGCGAAGGCACCGAAACCGGGAGCAGCAGCACTGGGCCTGCGGTTCCTGTGTGTGGCAATGGGATCGTCGAAGCCGATGAGATCTGCGACGACGGCAACGCGACCCCCGGCGACGGCTGTCAGGAGTGCGCGAAGGACTCGATCGTATTCATCACCAGTGAAATATACCAAGGCTTCGCGCTTGGCGGGCTTTACGGTGCAGATCAACACTGCCGCAGCCTCGCCGCGAAAGCCGAACTCCCGCGGTTCTTGACCTTCAAGGCGTGGCTGAGTACACCAACCATGTCCGCCGCCGACCGCCTGCTGCATTCAAAGGGCAGGTACGTCTTAGTCAACGGGTTGGTGGTTGCGCAGAACTGGGATGGACTCACATCTGGCACGATTGAGAATCCCATCATGGTCGACGAACAGTCTCAGACAAAGGACACGCGGGCCTGGACCGGCACGTTGGCGAGTGGGCAACCTGCCTTGGGCTCCGAATTCTGCGACGACTGGGACGATGACTCGGGCCTCCTAAAATTTGGTGGCACTGGCTTGAGCATAAATACCGACGCTGCCTGGTCATTCTTCGATCAGGGCCCCTGCGGCTCGGAACTCCGCCTATATTGCATCGAGCAATAATGTCCAAACCGACGAGAATCTGCGACATCTGCACGTTGTGCTGCGCGATTATGTGCTCTATAGCCTGTGCCATCGAGCGAAACGACCAGAGCATCACCGAGCAGGGAGTAACCTACTGGCCGAGCAACATGGGCGATACCTCGGCGCTGTTCGATACCTCCACCAGTACGGGCAATGGCACGAGCGGTGCTGCGCCAGGCACCGATCAGGAGAGCGCCTCTGGAGCCTCGATGGCTGGGAGCGAGGTCAGCGGTACGGACGCGGTGAGTAGTACCGGTGCGCCGGGGCCAGTATGCGGCGATGGTGTCGTGGAGGGCGATGAGACCTGCGATGATGGCAATGCTACGCCCGGGGACGGCTGCCAGGAGTGCGCGAAGGACTCGATCGTGTTCGTCACCAGCGAGGTGTACCAAGGCTTCGCGCTCGGCGGGCTCTACGGCGCAGACCAACGCTGCCAAAGTCTCGCCGCGAAGGCCGATCTCCCACGGTTCCTGACTTTCAGAGCGTGGCTGAGCACGCCCACCATGCCGGCCGCGGATCGATTAATCCACTCACCTGGCCGCTACGTTTTGGTTAACGGCCTGGCGGTCGCTCAAAATTGGGATGCCCTGACCTCGGGGTCGATCAAAAATGCAATTGTTGTCGACGAGTCCTCCCAGACCCGAGAATCGGGGGTCTGGACCGGGACCTTGTTAAACGGCCAGCCCGCACTGGGTTCCGAGTTCTGCAAGGACTGGGATGATGATTCCGGCTTGCTCAAGTTTGGTGGTACCGGTCTGAGCATGAATACTGACAGCGCCTGGTCATTCTTCGATCAGGGTCCCTGCGGCTCCGAACTCCGTCTATATTGTATCGAACAATAGTCGCAGATCTCGAAGGGGCATTGCCTACATTTGCAACGCTGGGCGCGCCGCCGGTCCGACGCCTTCGGCGAACACGCCGAACAACGCCTCCGACAGCGCCGAGGACGGCGGCTCCAGCTGCGGGACTTCGAGCTCGGCGGCGGACGACGGACGGCGGACCACAGTGGTCCCATGCTTCGCATCTGGTCCTGTCTTGACCGAGCTGACCACGCCTACCTTCAGATGCCCCCTGCTCCCCGTCGACCTGGTGCTCGCCTGGCTGGAGGGGACGACATGATCCACAGACAGAGCCAGCGACCGCTCCTCCGCCACGGCTGAAAATGCCAATCGGCTCAGAGCAGAACGGACCGCAGCCGTGTATTGCATGCGTGATCAGCGCCCTGGAAACTTGTGTGTGATGTCGCCTATCATGCCGGGTATGCGACCCAAGGCTCGCTGATTGGCTTCGATCATGGCACGTCTTCGCCCAGCAACGCTTCAACAACTGGCTCGCATGATATGTGGCGATCCACCTACATTTAGTGACTTCCCATATCGCTCAGGCAGTAACCTCACAGCTTTCTTCACGGGCCTGGGCTTCGATCACGTATTCTCAGGTTCGAGGTTGCCCTGGACCATTGATGCATTAACCGCGATCAACAATGAAAGCCCTTCGGATGCTCCCTTCGGAGTGTCGGAGAATATGAGGAAAATTTTTGCAGAGCTAATGAATCCAACAGCATTCATTATGATCCGCGATCGGTACAATAATGCACGCGATCGTGTCAACGAGTTACTGCTGCCCTATGGGCTACGTGTCAATCGCGACGATTTTGACCGAGTTACAGTAGAGCCAGCTGACGAAACCGCATCCGAACAAACTCAACAAGCCATGCGAGACCCACTTGGAAATAGGCCCAAAACCAAGCCAAAGAGGCCGAAGAAACCAACTGACGCAGCTCCAGTAGTACTCTGTCAGGCCGACGGAGTGCGCGTCTTCTTCACGTGGACGAGTACGCCATGGGACCTTCTGGGACTAGTACCGCCGGCCCGAAGTTCTCCAAGGGTGTGCCATTCCTGGATCCACGCGTAGGGCAGCCTGCGCACCCGGGAATAAAGGAAGTGCGAAAACGATCTCCTTGGCATGCCCGCGCCGAAGG
>NZ_JACCSO010000163.1 GCF_013812955.1 Nannocystis sp.
CCTTCGGCGCGGGCATGCCAAGGAGATCGTTTTCGCACTTCCTTTATTCCCGGGTGCGCAGGCTGCCCTACGCGTGGATCCAGGAATGGCACACCCTTGGAGAACTTCGGGCCGGCGGTACTAGCGATCCATCCGACCACCTTCGACGCGCGAGCACCCGCGCCAGCGTTCATCATCGCCCCTGTGGAGCCGGCCGCCGCACCTGTGAGCGAGGCAGCGTCGCAAGCCGTTGCCGAGGTGCGCCCCGATCCACCGCGGGTGTCTGGCCCGACGCCCACGACGCCCACGACGCCCGAGCCGCGCAAGACACAGCGCCGATCATCCGGGCCATCCCCCGCGCCGCGGCGCGAAGCCGTGACGAGCGACGAGGCCGAGGGCGTGGCGAAGCGCGGGGTGGACGAGCTGCGCGCATGCACCAACATCCCCGGTACCATCATTGCCGAGCTGGACATCGCGCACGGCCGCGCGACCGTGGTGAAGCTCAACAGGCACGCGCCCAGCGACGCGGTGTCGTGGCACGGCTGCGCGCAGGGCGTACTCGAGCGACTGGAGTATCCGCGCTCCGACGTGGCGGGGCGCGTCCGCGTGCGCCTCACGCTCGAATAGATATCGACGGTGATATCAATGTCGATATCACCGATGATGCCGCGCAGCGCGGCGATAGGGCCGCGATATCACCCTTGAGTGCGACCGCGACCTCAACGCTGATATCGCGGGCGATTAAAATTCGGCAAGCCCCCCTTGGCGGACCACCGGGATGACGCCACGTTGCGAGTTCAATGAAATCTGTCGCCTGTTACAACAACAAGGGCGGTGTTGGTAAGACCACCTTCGCCCTCCATCTCGCCCTGCGCGCGCAGGTCCACGGCATCAAGACGATCGCGGTGTGTATCGACCGCCAGGGCGACCTGTTTCACGCCCTGTCGGGCGGCGACCAGCCCAAGCGCGATGGCGCCGTGGCCGAGATCGGAAGCGGCCTCACGGTCATCTACAGCCCGAACAACATCCCGCAGCTGCAAGGGGCGTCGCTCGTCATCTATGACTGTCCGCCGGCGATCGAGGTCGCCGCGGCCGCCGAGCCGGACCTCTGGCTCGTCCCCGCAGACGGGCGCATGGCGCTGACGGACCTCGGCAACGTGCTCGAGGAGATGGCCGATGCCGGCGGCGATATCTGGGTCGTGCTCAACAAGCTCGACACCGCGGGCAAGCGCGCGCTGGCAGCCGCCAAGAACGCGGTGAAGCAGATCCCGAACGTGCATGTGTGGGGCGAGCCCATCCCGGACAGCGCGGCGATCAAGCGCGGGGGCGAGTACCTCAAACCGGTCTGGGAGGTGCCTTACGGCAAGGGCACCGATGGCGAGCGCGCGGTCGTCGATCTCTGTGACGCCGTGCTCGTGCACCTCGGCCTGCTTCGGAGGCGCTAATGGGCAAGGCGGGCAAGGGTGGCGGCCTCGACTACAAGGTCGAGCGCCGGGACTACATCCATGACACGCAGGGCCTCACGCGCGGCACCGCCGACAAGTTGATCGAGAAGGGCTACATGGCGCCCGACGAGCCCAAGGCCGGTAGCGCCAAGCCCGACGCCGAGCTCGGCGAGGCCGAACCTTGGCGGGACCTGCTCCCGCCCGGCGATCCCCGCGTCACCCGCGTGAAGGTTCCGCCCGTCACCGTGGGCGGCGTGGTGGATGCCCCGACGCGCGAGGCGATGTCGATCGCGGCGAAGATCGAGGCCACGCGCGCCGCCGGCCGCAAGCAGAAGAAGGGGGCCCGCGTGGCCCCTGTACCGCGGTTGATCCGCTTCCCGCTGGCGATCGAGGAGCAGCTCCAGGCGCTGGCGCTCGCTCGGGGAATGAGCCTCAACGCGACCGTGTGCATCGCGGTCACGGAGGACTGGCGCCGGCTGTGCCGGTAGCGCGCGACAAACGACGAACGACGAGCGCGGCGGTTGGTGGGGAGGTGGGTATGGAGATCGTGGGCTCGGAAAAGCGGCGAGGCGCCGAACATGATGCGGAGTCGGCCGCGGGGCCGTTGATCGCGCGCGAAAAGTGTGCTCGACTCCGGCCACGCGCTGGAGCGCGCGGCCCATCTGTCGCCTCGACCCCCGAGGTTCAGATGATCACAAAGACCAACGTTCGCCCGTACAAGGGCACCGACCAGTGGGAGGCAGACGTGTTCATGCTCATCAACGGCAAAGAGGTGCGAAGGCGATGGAGGTCGCCGATGCCCTCGAAGCTTGCGACCGAGCGGTGGGCCCGCGAGAAGGCCAAGGGCTTCCTCGCGGACTACGGCACGCCTGCGAGCCCCGCAGAACAGGAGGAGGAAGCACCGCCGAAGCCCGCCACGCCGCTGCTCAGGGAGTACGCGGTGCGGTGGATGGATGAGTACGTGATCGCCAATCGCCACAGCAACGCGACAGTCGAGGGGCGCCAGAAGTGCCTCCGCAATCACCTGCTGCCGCTGCTCGGCGAGCTGCCGATCGACAAGATCGGGCCCGCCGAGTACCAGAAGCTCCGGCAGGCGCGGAAGAGCCACGACGTCAACGGCGTCAACAAGATGTGTGACCAGCTGACGACGATGCTCCACGTCGCCGTGGAGTGGAAGCTCATCGTGGCGGCGCCGAAGGTCAAGCGGCTCAAAGCCGAGCAGAAGGAGATGGCCGTGCTCACCCTCGAGGAGGGCGAGCGGCTCGTCGAGACTGCCCAGGTGTTCGGGGCCAAGTTTCACTTGGTCGCCTTGCTGGGCGTCGACGGCGGCCTGCGCAACTCCGAGATCATCGGGCTGCGCTGGTCGGACATCGACTTCGACCGCGACGAGATCGTCGTGCAGAACCGGATCTGGAACGGCGAGGAGGGCCCGCCCAAGGGCAAGAAGAACCGCCGGATCCCGCTGACCGGGCGGCTGCGCGAGGCGCTGCAGGCGTTCCCGCGGAAGGCGCGGCACGTGTTCGTGACCTACAAGGGCACGTTCATCAAGACGAACCAGACCCTGCCGGAGTGGTTCGAGAAGATCTGGGCGAAGGCCCAGGTCCCGCGGGGCATCCACACCCTGCGGCACACCTTCGCAACCGATGCCGTCGATGCCGGCGTCCCGTTGCGGGCGGTGCAGACCTTGCTGGGCCACGCCAGCATCGTCACGACCGAGCGCTACCTCCACACGCGCAAGGGACAGCTCGCTAACGCGATGCACACACTCGAGCAAGCGCGGCAACACCGCGATTGGAGAAAGACTGGAGAGGGCTAAGCAACCGCCTGAATTCCGCTGTATACGCCACAATTAGCGGCCTTCACGGTTATGATCTTGCTGACGGTGCCCTGGCTGCTGTTGGCGATCCAGATGTAATCGAAGGTCGAGGGGGTCAGGTCGGGATCGCAGCCCTGGGGGCCCATGTCGAGCTTGACACCGGTGGTGCTGCTGTCGCCGGTGCTGCTGCTCGGATCGACGGGGCCGGTGGTGCCGGTGGTCGTGGTGTCGCCGGCGGTCGCGGTGACGTTGGCGGTCGTGGCGGTGGTCGGGTCGGTGGTACCGCTGACCTCGGTGGTGCCCTGGGTCGCGGACATCGATGCCTCGCCCGCGCTGGTCGTCGGCGTCACGGTCTCGCCCTGGGACGCGCCGCTGCTCGAGCTGGTGGCCAGGCCCGAGCCCGGCGTGGGATCGCCGCTCTGCGTGCCGGTCGCCGAGACTGTGTCGTCGCCGTCGGTCCCACACCCGGGGATCACCCCGCTGAGGACGAGGGGGACGAGCAGGTGCAGGCGAGGGAGACGAGAAGAAACGATCATGTCGGCAGAAGACCAGGCCGGCAGAGGATCATCAAGCGGGGAGCGAGCACAGGCCGCGGAGCTTGCGCGCACGGCATGGCTCGTAATCGGGCCAGGGACCGATTACGAGCCCGATCGAGCCGATGAAAAAGCCCGAGGAAGCCTGGTGAAATCACCGACCGCCGGACCCGAGGCGGACCGACCGGACCCTGCTACGGGCGCTGCGCAGGTGCAGCGGCGCGCACCGGGCTCGCATGGCCGGGTGGGAAAAAAGCGATGGAGAGCGGGGGGGTTGTCGAAAGGGGGTACTGATCGGCGGGCTTTCCGGGTACCAATGGCATGGAACCGAGCGAGCATGGCCGACCCCGGAGACATTTGGCAGCGCTACGACGCGAAGGTCGTGCAGATCCAGGTCGTCGAGGCGCGCCTCGCAGCGGTCGAGCGAGAGCTCGGCCAGGTCCGGGACGAGCGCGACCACTGGGCCCGCATCTGCCGTGACCTCGGCAAGAAGCTGACGGTCGCCCGCACCCTCGCGGAGCGCCTGCGCAACGCCGAACGGGTCAAGGGCGGCCGCACGGAGGCCATGCGGACCCGCCGGCCAGGCGAGCTGCAGGCCTCGATCAACCCCGCCACCGGGACCCTCACCGTG